>CATPAP010000077.1 GCA_955651875.1 Candidatus Dormiibacterota bacterium | reverse complement strand
TCCAGGGCCTGCGGGAGGGGGTCATCGATGCGGTGGCCACCGATCACGCTCCGCATCGCATGGACCAGAAGGAAGGCGACGCTGCTGCCGCCGCGCCGGGCATGGTCGGGTTGGAGACCGCACTGGCCACCTGCATCACGCTTGGTGGCATGCACGGCGACTGGATCCCGACGCTCCTCGAGCGGCTCACCACCGGGCCGTACCGGGTGCTCGGCCCGGCGACGACGTCCCGCGCTCCGCGCCTGCGCGTCGGTGAGACCGCCACGTGCGTGCTCTTCGACCCGGCCGCAGAATGGATCGTCGGCGAGGGCGCCGCCCACTCGCTCTCGCGCAACACACCGCTGCGCGGCGTCCGGTTGTCCGGCCGCGTGCTGCTCACCATCAGTGACGGCGTCGTCGTCCATAACGACGAGCAGCTCTTTCCATGGCCGGCCGAGATTGCGGAGGTTGCTCGTGTCTGAGCCCGTCGCGGGACGGTTGGCGCTCGAGTCCGGCGCCGTGTTCGATGGCTGGCTCTTCGGAGCCGACATCGACGCTCGGGACGGCGAGGTTGTGTTCAACACCTGCATGTCCGGGTACCAGGAGGTGATCACCGACCCCTCCTATGCCGGGCAGGTGGTGGTCATGACGCAGCCACTGCTGGGCAACTATGGCTGCCGCGACGACACCGCCGAGTCCTACCGCGTGCACTGCCGCGCACTCGTTGTACGCGAGCTGTCCTTCGACGCCGGCCACGCACGTGCGGAGCGCACCCTCGACGAGGAGCTGCAGCGCTGGGGCGTGCCTGGCCTGCGGGGCGTCGACACTCGAGCCCTGACCCGTCACCTGCGCGACCGCGGGACGCTTCGCGGGGTGATCGCACCGTCGGCGTCGATGCCCGCGGCCCAGCACGTCGAGGCGGCGCGGCGCGCCCTCACGGTCACCGACCAGGACCTCGTCGCCGCGGTGGGGCACCATGAGCAGGTCTTCGAGTGGAAGGACCGACTCGATGCCACGCTCGAGCGCGTGGTCGACATCGCCGGCACTCGCGACGCCTTCAATGGTGTGCGCGTGGTGGTGGTTGACCTCGGTGTGAAGTACAACCAGCTGCGCGCGCTGCGCAGCCGCGGCGCCGAGGTGGTGGTCGTGCGTCATGACGCGACTGTCGATGATGTCCTCGCACAGCGCCCCGATGGCGTCCTGCTGTCCAACGGTCCGGGCGATCCCGTGCGTCTCGATGGTGTCGTGGACTTGACGCGCTCGCTCCTCGAACGCCACGTCCCGCTGCTCGGCATCTGCCTCGGCCACCAGGTGCTCGGGCGTGCCATCGGGGCGACGACCTCGCGCCTGCCATTCGGCCATCACGGCGGCAACCACCCCGTCCGCGACGACCAGCGGCGCGCCGTCCACGTCACCTCGCACAACCACGAGTTCCAGGTCGACGCGGACAGCATCCCGCCGGCCAGCGGCTGGTACGTCAGCGAGCGCAACCTCAACGACGGCAGCGTCGAGGGACTGCGACATCGCCACCTCCGCGCGTTCAGCGTCCAGTATCACCCCGAGGGCGCTCCGGGACCGCAGGACCGAGCCGAGGTATTCGATGAGTTCCTGCGCATGTGTGCGCACGGCGCCCAGCCCCGACTCCCCGTCGTCGCCTTGCAGTCTGAGAAGCCGCGTTGCGTTCTCGTCATCGGGAGTGGGCCCGTGGTCATCGGGCAGGCGGCGGAGTTCGACTACGCGGGCACCCAGGCCTGCCGGGCGCTGCGCGAGGAGGCCATCAGAGTGGTGCTCGTGAACAGCAACCCGGCCACGATCATGACCGACGACGATGTCGCCGACGTCGTCTACGTCGAACCGCTGACGGTCGGTGTGGTCGAGCGGATCATCGCGGCCGAGCGGCCGGACGGACTGCTGGCCACTCTCGGCGGCCAGACAGGGCTCAACCTCGCGGTCGAGCTCGCTGACGCTGGTGTTCTCGAGCGCTACGGGGTGAGGCTGCTGGGCACCACGCTCCAGTCCATCCGCACCGCCGAGGACCGCGGCCTCTTCAAGGAGCTGCTCGATCGCATCGGCGAACCTGCTCCGGAGTCACGCACGGTCTCATCGCTTGCGGAGGCCCGGACCTTCGCGGCCGAGGTGGGACTTCCGCTCGTCGTTCGTCCGGCGTTCACGCTCGGCGGGACCGGCGGTGGCTTCTGCGAAACCGACGAGACGCTCGCCGAGAGGGTTGCCGCCGGTCTGGCCGCCTCACCGATCAGCCAGGTGCTGATCGAGCGCTCGGTCGCCGGCTGGCGCGAGCTTGAGTACGAGGTGATGCGCGATGGGGCGGGGACGTGCATCACCGTCTGCAACATGGAGAACATCGATCCGATGGGGGTGCACACCGGTGACTCCATCGTCGTGGCGCCCGCGCAGACGCTCACGGATCGCGAGCACCAGCAGCTTCGCAGCGCGGCTCTGCGCATCATCTCTGCGCTCGCGATCGAGGGCGGCTGCAATGTGCAGTTCGCCATGCATCCGCACACCCACGAATACTTCGTGATCGAGGTCAACCCACGCGTCTCGCGAAGCTCTGCGCTGGCGTCGAAGGCGACGGGCTACCCGATCGCACGTCTGGCCGCGAAGATCGCCGCGGGACGCCGCCTCGACGAGGTTCCCAACGCTGTGACAGGCAGGACGTGCGCGGCGTTTGAGCCGGCGCTTGACTACTGCGTCGTCAAAATTCCCCGCTGGCCGTTCGACAAGTTCCCCGACGCGGACCGCCGTCTGGGCATGCAGATGAAGTCGACGGGCGAGGTCATGGCCATCGAGCGCAGCTTCGAGGCTGCGTTCAACAAGGCGATCAGGTCCCTCGAGCAGCGCTGGCCCGACCCCGCTGTGCTTCGCGATCGAGTGCTCGTCGACAGCCCCAACGATCGGCGGGCGTTCGCGATCATGGAGGCCCTGCGCGGCGGTGCCACAGTGTCGGAGGTGTCGCGCCGCTCGGCCATCGCGCCGTGGTTCGTCCGACGCCTGCAGACCATCGTCGAGTGCGAGGAGCGGATGCGCTGGGGTGAGCCTGGGCCAGGGCTTCTCGCCGAGGCCAAGCATCTGGGCATCGGCGACGCGCGCATCGCGGAGTTGCGGGGCGAGGAACCGGCTGACATCCGCGCGCGCCGCGCCGCCGTCGGGCTGCGCGCTGTCTACAAGTGCGTCGACACCTGCGCCGCTGAGTTCGAGGCGCAGACGCCCTACTACTACTCGACATACGAGGTCGAGGACGAGGGTCAGAGCGGCGCCGGCAGCGACGGTCGCGCCGTTGTGGTTCTCGGCAGCGGGCCCATCCGCATCGGCCAGGGCATCGAGTTCGACTACTGCAGTGTGCAGGCGGCGCTGGCGCTGCGTGAGGCGGGTGCCGAGGCGGTGATGATCAACAGCAATCCCGAGACGGTCAGCACCGATTTTGACTGCAGCGACCGGCTCTACTTCGAACCGCTCGACGCGGAGTCGGTGCTGGCGGTGATCACGGCGGAACAGCCACGCGGAGTGGTGGTGCAGTTCGGGGGGCAGACCGCGGTGAACCTCGCGCGGCCGCTGCACGCTGCGGGCGTCGCCATCCTCGGCAGCAATGTCGACACCATCGATGCCGCCGAGGACAGGCGCACGTTCGAGGCGCTGATGCGCTCGCTCGAGATCGCGCAGCCGCACGGTGCCGCCACCACCGACATCCCCGAGGCGATCGAGATCGCCGACCGCATCGGCTATCCAGTGCTGGTGCGCCCGTCCTACGTTCTCGGTGGCCGCGCCATGGAGGTCGTGCACAGCCGCAACGCGCTCGAGCGGTACCTCGTGGCTGCGATGGCCGTGCTCCCCGAGGACGGCTCGCAGCGTCGCGGCACGGTGCTGGTCGACAAGTACCTGTTCGGGACCGAGGTGGATGTCGACGCCATCTGTGACGGCGAAACCGTCGTCATACCTGGGCTGATGGAGCACATCGAGCGCGCCGGCGTGCACAGCGGCGATTCGATGGCAGCATACCCAGCGCCGCGACTCGACTCGGCGGTTCGCGACCAGATCGTCGCCGACACGGTGCGCATCGCTTCTGCGCTGGGGGTGCGCGGTCTCTGCAACATCCAGTTCGTGGTCTACCGCGGCCGCGCCCACGTCATCGAGGTCAACCCCCGCGCGTCACGCACGGTCCCCTTCCTGAGTAAGGTCAGCGGAGTGCCGATGGTGGATCTCGCTGTTCGGGTGATGGTCGGCCACACGCTGAGCTCCCTCGGTTGGACGACGGGGTTGGTGCCGCCACGTCCCCTCGTCGCGGTCAAGGCACCGGTCTTCTCGACGGTGAAGCTCACCGACGTCGACACCGTCCTCGGTCCTGAGATGAAGTCGACCGGTGAGGTGATGGGGATCGACGTCGACCTCGGCGCCGCCCTGGAGAAGGCGTTCGTCGCAGCCCTGGGCGCGGTGCCGACGTCGGGCGGGGTCCTCTGCAGCATCGCCGACCCTGACAAGGCCGAGGCGCTTCCCATCCTCGGGCAGCTGAGCGCCCTCGGGTTCACTCTCTACGCCACCAGCGGGACGGTGAGCATGCTGGCGGAGGCGGGGATCACGGCGGGTGCCGTCGGCAAGCTGGGCCATGGCCGTCCCAATGTCATCGACGTGATCGAGGAGGGCAGGGTGCAGCTGGTGATCAACACCGTGTCTCACCTCGACACCGATGAGATGACCTACTCGCGCGACGGCGCGGCGTCGATCGCCGCGGCGGGACGAACGGTCAAGGATGGCTACCGCATCCGGCTCTCGGCCGAACAGCGCCGCATCCCGTGCTGCACCTCGCTCGACACTGCGGCCGCGCTGGTCGACGCGATGACCAGGCAGCAGGCAGGCGTGCCGTTCGCCATCGGCCCAGTCCGCGCCTACCGTGAGGGCGCGGTCGGGGCGATGCCGTGAGTGGCTCGCTCAGGGACGTGCGCGACGAGCGCGGCGAGGTGACCGCTGTCGACAGGTTCGGTGGTGGCATGGTCGAGGTGAGCGTCCGCCTGCCCCACCTTGCGGCCACCGCACTGCCGGGACAGTTCGCGCAGATCCGCAGTGGCGATTCCTTCAGCCCGCTGCTGCGCCGCCCATTCAGCGTGGCCTGGACGGACGGCGACAGTGCGTCGTTCGTCCTTGCGCCGGTGGGCGTGGGCACGCGCCTGCTCGCAGCCCTGCGTCCCGGGGATCCCCTCACCGCACTGGGGCCGCTCGGGACGGGTTTTACCGTCGGCGTGCGCGCCCAGCGTTCGCTGTGCGTGTCCGGTGGGCTGGGATGCGCGCCCTTTCCCCTGCTTGTGCGTGCGCTGCGCCGCCAGGGCCGGGACGTGACAGTGGTGAGCGGTGCCGCCCGCAGCACGTTGCTCTACCCGGCTGAACGCTTCCGGCGCGGGGACCGAGAGGTACGCGTCATCGAGCTGACCGTTGACGGAAGCGCTGGTACCCCGGGCCTGGTGACCGCCGCCGTGCCGGAGAGGATCGACGCGGCTACCGCCGTGTACGCGTGCGGCCCCAATCCCATGCTCGCCGCTCTCGCCCGCACCCTTGACGGTTGCGCCACCCTACCTCCGCTGGCCGAGGTCTCGCTCGAGGCCCCGATGGGATGCGGCTACGGGACGTGCCTTGGGTGCGCGCTACCCGTTGAAGGCGCCGGTGGTGTGCCCGCCTGGGCGCTGTGCTGTCGGCAGGGACCGGTCATGCAGATCGGGGCGGTGGCCTGGGACGAGCTCATGAAGCTGCCGCCTGCGCACGTCGCATGACGCCCGACCTGAGCGTGGAACTCGGGCGCGGCCTCCGCATCGCCAACCCCGTTGGGCTGGCGAGTGGGACCGCAGGCTTTGGGTTCGAGCTGTCCGAACTCATCGACATGGATCGGGTCGGCGCTCTCTTTACGAAGGGGACGACGCGGCTCCCCCGCGCTGGAAACGCACCCCCGCGCGTTGCCGAGACCGCGGGCGGCATGCTCAACAGCATCGGCCTGCAGAACCCTGGAGTCGACGTCGTTGCGCAGGACTATGCCGCCCGGTTCACAGGCTGGCAGTGCGCCGTGGTCGTCAACGTGGCCGGCGGCACCGTGGATGAGTACGTCGAGTGTGTGCGCATCCTCGACGGTGCTCCCGGCGTCGACGGATACGAGCTCAACATCTCGTGTCCCAACATCGCGCACGGCCTCGACCTCGGGCGCGACCCGCGTGAGGCGGCGCGTGTCACCGCCGCTGTCCGCGCGGTCACCGAGCGGTGCGTGGTCGTGAAGCTCAGCCCCAATGTGACCGATATCGCTGCCGTGGCCAGCGCGGTGGAATCTGCCGGCGCGGACGCCATTTCGGCGGTCAACACGTTCGTGGGCATGAAGATCCACCGCCACGCGCGACGGCCGGTGCTGCCGCGCACGGGGCTCGGTGGGCTGAGCGGGCCGGTCATCAAGCCGCTCGCACTCGCCGCGGTGGCGGCCGTGCGCGGGGCGGTGCACATCCCGGTCATCGGCATCGGTGGAATCACCGGCATCGACGACGCGCTCGATTTCCTCATCGCGGGAGCCGACGCCGTCCAGGTGGGCACCGCGACCTTCGTCGACCCGTCGACTGCGGTGCGGATCGCCGACGGCCTGGCGGAGTACCTGGTTGGCTGTGGCCTTTCACGGTGCTCAGAGTTGCGCTGGCATGCTGAGCTCGCCGGAGACCCGGCGTGCTGATATTCCTCGCGCGCCGCCTTCCTGCTCACGCTGCTCGCAATCGGCGAGCACGCCGGCGGCACAGCGTTCATCGCCGCCTGCGCGGGTTTCATCGTCGTCGCGCTCGTGCTCACGCGGCCGGTGTCGTGCCGACGCCGAGCCGCCGTGCCCCCTGGAGGAATCGAACCTCCATCAAC
>CATPAP010000076.1 GCA_955651875.1 Candidatus Dormiibacterota bacterium | reverse complement strand
GGTTGGGGCCGGTCCGCAAGCGAACGCTGCTGCGCCGGTTCGGCAGCGTCGACGGCATCCGAGCCGCACCCGTCGACGCGCTTGCCGAGGAGGTGCCTCGCGGCGTCGCGCTGAGCATCAAGGAGCTGCTCTGACGCAGTGCGAGCGGTTCAGGCGGACTGTGCCGGCGCCGGCGGCGGTGCCAGTGCGCCCGCCTCTGACGCCGTGGACGGCCGCGTGGACGTGGACTCCTCGGCGTCCGTGCCGCGGATCGACGGCGTCCAGCTGACTGCCATGCTCGCGCCCCCCGCGGGCGAGGTGCCGACGTCCCAGCGGCCACCACTGGCGCCGACAACCGCCGCGGCGATGGCCAGCCCGAGGCCGGAACCACCGGGTGTGTCGCTGGCACGGCGGAAGCGGTCGAAGATGTGTTGGCGCGCCTGCGGAGGGATGCCGGGTCCGGAGTCGTCCACAGCGAGCCGGACGCGACCGTCGCGGCGGCCGACGCGTGCGTCGACCGTCCCGCCGGGCGGGGTGTAGCGGCAGGCGTTGTCGAGCAGCACGCCGAGAAGGCGGTCGAGCCACTCAGGCGGCGCGCTGATCATCGTCGACACCGGCTCGACCTCAACCCGCAGCGACAGGCCACGAGCCTCGGCCACCGCGTCGAAGCGCTCGGCGGCCTGGGTTGCGAGCACGCCGAGGTCGGTCGCCTCCGACGTCGGCGCTGGCGCGGTGCTGTCGAAGCGCGCCAGCCAGAGCAGGTCGTCGACGAGGCGACGCATGCGTGTGCTCTCGACGCCGACGGCCTGGAAGGCGTTGCGGTACCACGTCGTGTCGCGCTCCTTCTCGAGCGCCAGCGATGTCTGCGCCTCGATCACCGCCAGGGGGGTGCGCAGCTCGTGCGACGCATCGGCGGTGAGCTCGATCTGACGCCGGCGGGCCCTCTCGATCGGTGCTGCCACGCGGCGCCCGATCGCGAGCGCGCCGAAGAACACTGCGATCAGGAGGACCGGCCCGATGATGAGCTCCGCGATGAGGATGTCGTGCTGGGTGGTGGTGACGTTGTCGAGGGACTGGCCGATCACCACGTGCGTGCCGGTGACCAGCGTACCGTCTCGCAGCCGCACGTTCATGGCGACGCCGTCGACGCGCATGTCGTTGCCGTCGCTCAGGGTGACGGTGGCGGGAGACGTCACCGAGCGCGCGGCGGTCGGAAGCGCAGTGGTGCGGCCCGCCCCGTTCGCGGTCACCAGGCCGCCGTTGGCGTCGACCTGTCCAATCTCACCAGTGGGGAACACCACCCAGATGAGCAGGGGCTCCTGGTAGACGCGGCCTGCGCTCGGAAAATCGTTCGAGCTGGGTGGCAGAGGCGGCCCGGTGAGGCGGCTGATGTACACCGACAGGCGGTCGTCGACCGCGGTCGTGAGGTTTCGGTTGACGATCATCATCACCGCGCCGGCGATGACGACGTAGACGACGAACACCATGGCGGTGGCGATCAGCGCGACGCGCAGAGAGGCACCGCGCACATCACGCACGGTGCCGGCGGTGAGGACACCGCGAACGCGTGTCAGCATGTGGCTGCCACGCCTGCGGTGCGGCAGAGGCGCGTTCACGCGTGCTCCAGACGGTATCCGGCACCGCGCACGGTGACGATGCGCACCCCGACGTCCGGCAGCTTGGCGCGCAGCCGGCTGAGGCGCACGTCGATGGCGTTGGAACCGAGCGGATCGGTCTCGTCGCGCCAGGCCTGCTGGGCGATGCTGTTGCGGTCGACCACCTGCGGGGCGCGGCGCATGAGCAGCTCGAGGATGTTGAACTCCGTCGCGCTGAGATGAATCGGCCGTCCGTGGGCGATCACCTCGCGCCGATTGGGGTCGAGCTCGAGGCCGCCGCGCACCAGCGTTGCCGTGTCCGTGCCCGGCGGGCGGCGCTGGAGCGCACGGACCCGGGCGAGCAGCTCGCCGAAATCGAACGGCTTGACGAGGTAGTCGTCGGCGCCGGCGTCGAGCCCCTGGATGCGCTCCGCGGTGGTGTCGCGGGCGGTGAGCATGAGCAGCCGGGTGGGGCGCTTCTCGCGGCGCACCCACGCGACCACGTCCACCCCGGAGGTTCCCGGCATCCGCCAGTCGAGGATGGCGACGTCGTAGTCATAGAAGCGCAGCTGGGCAATGGCGTCGTCGCCGCGCGAGACGGCGTCGACGAAGAAGCCGTGGTCCTCGAGGCCCTGGGTGAGCACGGCGCGAAGGCCGGGATCATCCTCGGCTACAAGGATGCGCACGGTCAGTGCCGCACCGATGGGCTCATGTGGATTCGAGGATAGGTCACTACTCACCGGCAGGTTGGGGGGGGGCGACCGCCGGCGAGATCGCGCCAGCGCCGGGTGAGCCGGCGCGCCCACGTAGTCATGCCGTCCGGACGTTACCTCCGACCACCTTGCGCTTTCGTGACATGGCGGTCCGCCGCCGGGGGATCGCGCTTGCGCTACTACACTCGCCCTGTGAGCACCGCCGGGCCCCGAGCGCAGACCTGGATCCTCACCGGCATGAGCGGTGCGGGCAAGACCACCGCCGTCCGTGCGCTCGAGGCGGCAGGAATCAGCTGCATCGACAACCTCCCGCTCGCGCTCCTCGGCGCGTTCATCGCCGAGCACAGGTCCGCGCCGGCCGTGGCCGTCGTCGACGCGCGGCGCGGCGCGGAGCTCGGCGGGTTCGACGGTGTGCGTGGCGCGCGGGTCGTGTTCCTCGACGCGCCTGACCCTGTGCTGATCCGCCGCCTTGCGGAGAGCACGCGGCCCCATCCGTGCGCGGCCGCCGGCGCCGGCCAGGGAGCGGTGACCGCGGAGCGGGAGCAGCTCATCCCGCTCCGCGCCGCGGCCGACGTCGTCGTCGACACCGGCGGGCTGACCGACGCCCAGCTGGCCGACCGCGTACTCCACGTCGTCTCCCCCGACCATGGCGCCGAGGCCGCGTTCCACTGCACGGTGTCGTCGTTCGGGTTCAAGTACGGCCCGCAGGTGGAAGCCGACTGGGTGATCGACAGCCGTGTCCTGCCCAATCCATTCTGGGAGCCCGCGCTGCGCCCCCTCACCGGTCTCGACGAGCCGGTGCGCGCATTCCTGCTCGGCCATGCCGAGTCCGGGGAGCTGGTGGGCCGCTCGGCGGCACTGCTGGAGTGGGTCATCGGCCAGGCGCAGCGCCGGGGACGGGCAGCGCTCCACGTCGCGGTGGGCTGCACGGGTGGCCGTCACCGCTCGGTGGTGATCGCGGTCGAGCTGGCGGCACGGCTGGTCGCCACAGGCGCAGCCGTTGATCTGCGCCACCGCGACGTCCACCGCCCCGATCCCCGCTGAGCGAATCGGGATGCGCGCCGGCTCCTTCACCGAGCGCGTCGTCGCGGAGCTCGCGCCGCACCTGCCACCGCTGCCGCACTGCCGGGCGGCGCTGCTCGAGGGCATGCGCCTCACCGGCGACCCCGCGAACGGCGACGGAGTTGTCGAGACGCCGCGCGCGGTCGCGGCACGGTGCGCGGTCGCGGTGCTGCACGCCGACGGCCGTGACGGCCACGCCACCCGCCTGCGCGGCGCACGGCGGGTGCGCTATCGCGTGGACCTGCCACCTGGCGGACCGCAGCCCGGGCCCGGAACCTGCTGCCGCAAGAGCCGCCTGCGCGGCGCCTTCCTGGCGCTCGGTTCGGTGAACCGTCCCGACCGGCCCCCGCACCTCGAGATCCCGGTGCGCGACCAGGCCGCGGCGGACCGCCTCATCGATGATCTCGACGCTCTCGAGGTTCCCGCAGCCGTGCGCATGCGCAGGGCGAGGCCGGTGGTCACCGTCCGAAGCGCCGCAGCTGTGGGTGCCGCGCTCAGCTCGATCGGTGCCCAGGGCGGCCGGCTGGCGTTCGAGGAGGGTCGGGTGATGCGCGACGTGCGCGGCGGCGTGAACCGCACCCTCAACGCAGAGACCGCCAACCTGCGTCGCACGGTCGACGCAGCCGTGCGCCAGCTCGACGCGGTGGAGCGGCTGAGCGCGGACGGGGCGCGCTGGGACGCGCTGCCGCCGGCTGTGTGCGCCGCCGGCCTGCTCCGCCGCGCCCACCCCGACGCCCCGCTCGGACGGCTCGCCGAGCAGGCCGGCATCAGTCGCCCCGCGATGGCCGGGCGGCTGCACCGTCTCGTCGACGCCGCGCAGCGCTGACGTTGGGGCGGTTGCGCGGATCGCGGTGGTAGTGTCGGGGCGCTTCCCGCCCGCGCGGCGCAGCCGGTCACCAGACGGAGAGAGTGGCGCATGGGGGTCAAGGTCGGCATCAACGGTTTCGGCCGGATCGGGCGCAACGTCTACCGGGCGGCTCGCGAGCGCAACTCGGACATCGAGATCGTCGCGGTCAACGACCTCGCCGACGCCGCCACGCTCGCTCATCTCCTCAAGCACGACTCCATCCTCGGGCGCTTTCCCGGGACGGTGAGCGCCGAGGGCGAGCAGATCGTTGCCGACGGCGCGCGACTCGCGGTGCTCGCCGAGCGCGACCCACAGCGCCTGCCCTGGGGTGACCTGGGCGTCGACATCGTCATCGAGTCGACGGGGTTCTTCACCGACGCCACCAAAGCCCGCGCGCACATCGAGGCCGGCGCCAAGAAGGTGATCATCTCGGCACCCGCGACCAACGAGGACATCACGGTGTGCATGGGCGTCAACCACACCGCGTACAACCCAGCTGAGCACCACGTCGTCAGCAACGCCTCCTGCACCACCAACTGCCTGGCGCCGGTCGCCAAGGTGCTCAGCGACAGCTTCGGCATCGAGAACGCGCTGATGACCACCGTGCATGCGTACACCACCGACCAGGTCATCCTCGACGCCCCCCACAAGGATCTCCGCCGTGCGCGCGCCGCCGGGCTGTCGATCATCCCCACCTCCACCGGCGCGGCCAAGGCGATGTCCCTGGTGATGCCCGAGCTCAAGGGCAAGCTCCACGGCATGTCGCTGCGGGTGCCGGTGAGCGACGTGAGCCTCGTCGACCTCACCGCCACGCTCAGCCGTGCGGCCACCGTCGACGACGTCAACGGCGCCATGCGCGAGGCGGCCGACGGATCGCTCAACGGCATCCTCGCCGTCTCGGAGGAGCTGCTGGTGTCCATCGACTTCCTCCACGACAGCCACTCCTCGACGGTCGACGCGCCGT
>CATPAP010000075.1 GCA_955651875.1 Candidatus Dormiibacterota bacterium | reverse complement strand
GCGATGGGGATGTTCACCACCTACGTCACCCTCTTCGCCATCTCGCACGGGGTCACGTACTGGCTGGCATTTGTGATCGCGCTCGGCGGCGGCTTCCTCCTCGGCGCGGGCATCGAGCGTGTCGTGGTGCGGCCGATCGAGTCGCGGCCGCCGCTCAACGTGGTCATCCTCACCCTGGGCCTGCTCATCTTCCTCGAGGCGGTGGCGCCGATGCTGTTCGGCGGGCAGGTGAAGTCCTTTCCAGCGCCGTTCTCTCGCATCGACCTCAGCATCGGCACCACGCAGCTCTACATCTCGCCGTTCGACATCTTCGTGGTCGGCGCGGTGATCCTGACCATGGTCGCGCTGCTGCTCTTCTTCCAGCGCACCACCATCGGGCTGCGCTTGCGTGCCGCAGCCTTCGGCCCGGAGATCGCGCGCCTGCTCGGGGTGCGCGTCGGTCGCATGCTCACCCTGGGGTGGGGCCTGGCGGCGCTGCTCGGTGCGATGGCGGGAGTCCTGATCGCTCCGGCCATCTTCCTGTACCCCAACAATATGGATGAGATCCTCGTCTTCGGTTTCACCGGCGCCATCCTGGGTGGTTTGGACAGCCCGGTCGGCGCGGTGGTCGGAGCGCTTCTGGTGGGCCTTGGTCTCAGCTACGTCGGCGGATACGCCGGGTCCGACCTGGAGACGATCGGTGGGCTGGTCATCCTGATCGCGGTGCTGATGGTGCGTCCCCAGGGACTGTTTGCAGCTCGCAGGCAGCGTGTGGCGTGAGCGGCGTGCGCCTGCCGCGCTCCACCGTGCTGCGCCACGCGCTGTTCTTTCTGCCGCTGGCGGTCGGGCTTATCGCGATGACGTACCTGTTCAGTGCGTTCTACAACTACAACATCGCCGGCATCGCGATCTTCGCCATCGCCGCCGCCGGGCTGACCGTCCTCACCGGCGTCAACGGCCAGCTCTCGCTGGGGCACGGTGCGTTGATGGCGGTGGGTGCGTACACCACGTCGCTGCTGCTGAAAGCGCAACCGCAGTTTCCGTTCCTCCTGACGCTGCTGGCGGCGATCGTGTCGACGGGCTTGGCCGGCGGCATCATCGGGGTTGCGGCGGCTCGCTTGCGCGGCCCGTACCTCGCCGGAGCGACACTGGCGCTGGCCGTCGGGCTGCCTCAGCTCGCCATTCATTTCGGCAGGGTGCTTGGCGGCAACCAGGGCCTCATCGTCGCGCCGCCGGCGGCGCCGGCTGCGCTGGGGGGCAACTTTCCTCCGGAGCAATGGCTAGCCTGGATCGCCATCGTCTCCGCAATGGTGACCCTGTTCCTGCTTGCCAACCTGGTGCGCGGCGCCACCGGGCGCACACTGCGCGCGGTGCATGACAACGAGACAGCGGCACGGCTCGCCGGCATCGATGTGGCCCGGGTGCAGGTGCTGGCCTTCGTGATCAGCGCCGCCTGCGCCGGCCTGGCCGGCTCGCTCTTCGCCTACTGGGTGGGCATCACCGCTCCCACCGGCTTCGGCCTGCAGCTCTCGCTGCAACTGCTCAGCGCCATCGTCATCGGCGGCCTGGGCAGCCTGTGGGGCGCGGTGTGGGGCTCGATCATCCTGGTGTTACTGCCGGTGTGGACCAGCGGGCTGGCCAGCAACCTCAATCTCTCCAGCGACATCACCAACAACCTGCCGCTTGCGATGTACGGTGCGATACTGGTGGTGGCGATGCTGGTCTTCCCCCGCGGGATCCAGGGCACAGTGGCCTCCCTGGTCGGCGCGGGTCGTCGATTGCTCCTGAAACGTCGTTTGGACCAGCGGACATCGGAGGTGCACCCGTGAATGTACGGATTCCCAACTCGAGGCGGTGGGTGAAGGCCGCATGCCTAGGCGTTGTGGGCGCGCTGGTGGCTGCCTGTGGCAGTAGCAGTAGCACTGGTTCCACCAGCAACCAGGCGTCGGCGCCAGGCATCACAGCCACCTCGGTGACCATCGGCAGCACGCAACCGCTCACGGGCCCGGCGGCGCCCGGCTACTCGGAGATCGCGCCGGGCTCCCTTGCGTACTTCAAGTATGTCAACGCCCACGGGGGCGTGTTCGGCAGGTCCATCAACTACAAGTTCCTCGACGACGGCTACAACCCCACCAACACGGCGTCGCTGACCCGGCAGCTGGTGCTGCAGGACAGCGTGTACGCGGTGTTCGACTCTCTGGGGACGCCGACCCATCTCGCCGTAGTCGACTACCTGAACCAGGAGAAGGTGCCGGATCTCTTCGTGGCGTCTGGATGTAACTGCTGGAACAACGTCTCAGCGCATCCAAACACGTTTGGCTGGCAGCCCGACTACACGATCGAGGGCAAGATTCTGGGCAACTACATCAAGCAGACGTACGCGGGCATGAAGGTGGGCTACTTCGCCCAGGGCCCCAACGATGAGTTCGGCGACGACGGCATTGCCGGGCTCAAGGACGTGCTGCAGAACAGCAACGTCACGGTCGTCAGCCCGGCGCAGTACTACGCTCCCACCCCCGCCGGCGCCATGGGTGTGAAGGCGGAGATGGCGGCCATGCAGGCGGCCGGCGTGCAGGTAATCGCGAGCTTCTCCATTCCGTTGTTCACCGCAGCCGCGCTGGCCAGCGCAGCGAGCATCAACTACCATCCCCACTTCGTGGTCAGCAACGTGGGGGCGGACATCCCCACCCTCACCGCGATTCTCACCGGTGGTGCGCTCGGCGCCACACTGCCCGCAGCGCTCCTGACCGGCATGACGAGTGACAACTACCTGCCACTGTCCAGTGACAGCAGCAACCCCTGGACCACGCTGTTCAAGTCGATCGCGACTCAGTACGCGCCGAATCTTCCCTGGGACGGCAACGTGGTGTACGGCGAAGCCGTCGCGTACACGTTCGTGCAGTCGCTCAAGGCCGCGGGGCAGAACCCCACGCGAGCGGACATCGTGAACGCAATCAACAACAGCCACTTTACGGACGGCCCGGGCCTGGTGCCTTTCGGCTACTCCTCGAGCAACCACCTGGGCTACACCGGTGTGCAGATGGTTACGGTTGGGCCCGGGCCGACTCCGATGAGAGTCGGTTCCGCCTACACCACCAATGACGCCGCCGGCGGTGCCATCACCCCGTACAGCGGAACGGCGTCGACCCCGCCCAGCAGCGGGATACCCAGCGACTGAGGCGAAAAGCAAGGGCCGCGGGCGTCCCGCCCGCGGCCCTTCCCACCATGACCGGCGTTACCGAACACGACCTGGAGGTGACCGGCGGCCGGCTGCGTGTCCGTGACCACGGCGGCTCCGGCCGGCTCGCGCTCTGCGTCCCCGGCCTGAGCGCCAACGCGACCAGCTTCGACCTGCTCGGAGAGCGCATCGCGACGCCAGAGCGGCACGTCGTCAGCCTCGACCTGCGCGGACGTGGGTTCAGTGAGGTGACGCCGCCAGGTACCTATGGCTGGCCGTCTCACGCACGCGACCTCCTCGACGTCGTTCGCCGGCTTGACGGGGCGCCGGCGGACCTGGTCGGGCACTCGATGGGGGCGTACGTCGTCATGGCCGCGGCCGGGATCGACGGCGGCGCGGTGCGGCGCATCGTCCTAGTGGACGGGTTGGGGCAGCCGGAAGCGGCCGCGCTGCCCCCGATCGTCGCGGGGTTACAGCGGCTTGGGGCGGTGTATCCGAGCGCCGACGACTATCTCGAGCGCGTCCGCGCCATCGGCGTCGTCGACACCAACAACAGGTACTGGGACCGCTACTACCGGTACGACCTCGAGCCGGTCGACGGGGGCGTGCGCTCGCGCACCAACCCCGGAGCCGTCATGGAGGACGTGCAGTGGGGCGCCGACCACGGCCAGCGTGACCTGTGGGCACGCATCACCCAGCCGACGCTGCTTGTGTGTGCTCGCCGGCCCCTCGGCGACGGCGGCTTCATCGTCAGCGCCGAGGATCGAGCGGAGTTCCTGCGATCGGCTCCGGACGCGCGCGCAGTCGACGTCGACGCCAACCACTACACCGTCGTCGCCACCGACGCGACGGCACGGCATGTCGCGGAGTTCCTCGACGAACTCGGTCACGGCGACCCGCCGCAGCTCCGTTCTCAGCTGGGCTGAACGGAGGCCGGGCCGCCCCACACGAGCCTCACCGACGAGGCGGATGACGCGTCCATAGCTGCCGCTTAGTCAACCTTTAGAGCCGTCCGTCTAGGGTGGCGTGACGGCCATGACCGCGCTCCCCGCCGCCATCCCGCGCTCGCCCACAATGAGCGCCATGCCGGCCCGCCACCCGACCAGCCCTGCGGTGTACGCCGGCGTCGACCTTGGCGCCACCAAGATCGAGGTGGTCGTCACAGGGGCCGACCTCGTTCCGGCGGCCCAAGCCCGGGCGGCGACGCCTCTACGGGGCGGCCCCCCAGCGGTGGTGACCGCCATCAAGGCGGCCGTGGAGGAGGCGCTCGCCGCCTCACCGCACGCCAGCCTGACCGCCGTTGGTGCCGGCGTCCCGGGCCAGGTCGATGATTCAACCGGAGCGGTTGCGAAGAGCCCGAACATCCGCGGGTGGACAGCGAGCTACCCATTGCGCGCTGAACTCGGGGACAAGCTCGGGGTGCCGGTGGCGGTGGACAACGATGTGCGCACTGCACTGCTCGGCGAACACAGGCTCGGTGCGGCAGCTCCATACGGCGACGTGCTCGCGGTGTGGTTCGGGACGGGCGTTGGCGGCGCGCTGCTCCTGGACGGCGTCGTTCGGCGCGGCCGGCTCGGGGCGTGTGGCGAAATCGGCCATGCCTGCGCGTCACCGGGCGGCCGGCGCTGCGCGTGCGGCCGCCGCGGCTGTCTGGAGGCATATGCCGGGCGCGGGTAGATGGAGCGGCGCGCCCGCGAGCGAGCTGACAAGGGCGAGAAGACCTCCCTGTTCACCCTCATGAAGAAGGCGGGCAGGACGCGCCTGACGTCGGGCGTGATCGCTCGCGCACTGGACCAGGGCGACCGGCTCGCCAACGAGCTCATCAACGACGCCATCCGCGCTGCCGGCCCCGTCATCGCGTCGGCCGTCAACGTTCTCGACGTCGACGTCGTGGTCATCGGAGGGGGCCTCGGCAGCCGCCTGGGACAGCCTTTTGCGCGGCGAATCCACCGGGCCATGCAGCCGCATCTCTTCCACGACGGGCGTCAGAGCATCCCCGTGGTGGCCGCCGGGTTGGGCGACCTGTCCGGAGCGCTTGGCGGCGTGGTGCTCGCGGCTGAGCGCGCGGTCAGCTAGACCGCGGGCGGGGTGGGGTAACCGCGGCGGCCTATGCCTTGCGTGCGCGCTTGGCAGTCGCCGCCGATGCGGCCCGCTTTGCCGGCGACTTGGCCGGCGACTTGGCCCCGGCACGCTTGGCCCCCGCACGCTTGGCCCTGGTGCGCCGGCGCGTCGCCTTGGCCGGCCGCGCCCGGCGCGCCAGCGACGCGGGGGTGCCCTCGCGGACGAACGTTTGGGCGAGCTTGACAAGGTCGGTGATCGAGCCGGCCTGGGCCCGGATTCTGGTGGCGATCTCGCCGAGCCGGGCCTGCGCCTGCTCGAGCTTCTGCAAGCGCCTCAGCAACGCTTGGGCGGAATCACTCTTGGGCATCCACATGTCCTCCACAGCCTCAGGGTCCCTCGGCGGCCCTCGCCGCGCAATGCTACTTGAACTCCACGGCGACTTCGGGGCGAGGTCCGCGGACTCGTGGATGGCTCACATCGCTCAACTCGCGGACCTCCCGATGAAGGGCCGCGCGGCACCGCTCGGTCAGCGCGGACGGGAGCAGCATCGGCGGCATCCCACCGACGTCGAGCCGGCCGTCGCGTCCCAGCCCTCCGACGATCGCACCGCGCGCGGGTGGAAGGCGCCGATCGATGTCGTCGGCGAGCGCGAGCAGCGTACCCGCCGCCTGAAGATTGCTGCGCGACACGCCGCTCTCGCGCCGCAGCGGCGTCGGCACCGCGGCCTCGCCCGCACACAGCAGGACGGCGGCGATGGTGGCGAGCTCCGCGTGGGTGAAACCGTCGAGATCGGCGGTGGTGACCAGGCTGGCGCTCTCCTGCCACCGCCCGTAGTGGTCGAGGCAGGCGCCGGCGTCAACGAGACGAGCGGCGTGACAGGTCATGTCGAGCAGCTCGCGGTTCAGCCTGGGCGCGAGCACGGCGGCGAGGGCCGTGACGAGGAGGCGGCGGCGCTGCGAGCTCCCGGCGCCGCGGAGCCGAGCCAGCACCGCGCTCACGCTGGCGTCACGCACCTGCCGCGGCCTCGAGGCGGCCAGCTCCATCTGGTCGAGGACCACGCCCTGGCGCACCCCATAGCCGGAGACGAGGATGCTGTCAGCACCGGCAAGCTCCATGAGGACGTCCACGACGAGCGCCCCGCTCAGCACCGACTCCGCACGCGTCGAGCTGATTCCGCTGACCGATGTGCGCCGGGCGGACGGGAGCCTGGCCAGCCTCTCGACGAGGGCCGTCACGTCGCGTCGGCGCAGCTGATAACCATGGAGACGGTTGACCGCGACGGGGCCGCGACCACGCGCAGCCTTGGCGAGCGCCCGGATGGTCCCGCCCGTCCCGACCAGGCTCTCGGCCGCCGCAAGGTCGGTGATGTCCACCGCGCTGAGCGTGCTGCGGACGTGGTCGCGGAGCGCGGCCACCTCGTCCGTCCGGGGCGGATCGTGTCGCAGGAAGGCGTCGCCGAGACGGAGTGCGCCGAGCGGCAGCGTGATGCCTGCGCGGAAGCGGCGCCGGGCGAACGCGGCCACCTCCATGCTGCCCCCGCCAAGGTCGACGACCGCCCCTGCGTCGGCCGGCAGGGCGGAAACGGCGCCGACGAGTGCCAGTCTGGCCTCGTCCTCACCGCTGAGAACCGCGATGGCGAGCCCCGTGCGTCGCTCCGCCTCACCAACGAAGCTCTCGCGGTTGGCGGCGTCGCGGACAGCCGATGTGGCTACCACGGTGACCGAACGGGCGCCCTGACGGCGCGCCACGGTGGCGAACGCCTGCAGGGTCTGGATGGTGCGCAGCAGTGCCGCCCGACTCAGCCGGCCGGACGTGTCGATGTCGCGCATGAGGCGGAGCGCCACGCGGGCATCGGCGAGGACGTCGAGGTGACCTTGATCGGTGGGCCGAACCACCAGCAGCCGCGCCGAGTTCGAGCCGATATCGGCGACGGCGCGTGGTTTGAGGCTCACCGGGAGCCGAGTATAGGCAGCACCTCACCCACCGGCTCCCCCGTCGCCGCGATGCACAATGGGCCCCTATGGCATTGCAGCAGGGTATATCCGAGTTGTCGTCGGGCGAGGAGCACGTCGTGACTGCGGAGGGTGTCCCCCGTTACCTCAACCGCGACGTCGCGTGGCTGGACTTCAACCGACGGGTGCTGGCCCTGGCCTCTGATGAGGCAATTCCTGTCCTGGAGCGTGCCCGGTCCCTCGCGTACTCCGCACACAACCTCGACGACTTCTTTCAGGTGCGGGGTGCCGTGCTCGCCCAGAACGTGGAGACCGGCCTCTCCGACCGCTCACCGGACGGGCTGACTCCAATGGAGCAGCGTGAACTCTTCCGCGAGCGTTCCGATGACTTCGCGCGCCACCAGGACACGGTGTACACGGAATCGGTCGCGCCGGCGCTCGACGCTGTGGGCATCCATATCTTCGACTACCACCAACTCGGTTACGGCGATCGCGCGCATCTCGACTCCTACTTCGCTCAGCAGCTTTTCCCGGTGCTCACGCCGCTGGCTGTCGACCCGGCGCATCCCTTCCCGTACATCTCGTCGATGTCGTTGAACCTCGCCGTGGTGGTCGCTGACCCGCTTAGTCGCGAGCAGCACGTCGCGCGGGTCAAGGTGCCGCCGGCGCTGCCGCGGTTCGCCGTGCTCCCGGACGGCGATCGTTTCGTCACGCTCGAGCAGGTCATCAGCGCGCACCTCGACGCGCTGTTCCCGGGCATGGACATCATCACCCATCACCCGTTCCGCCTCACCCGCGGCGCCGACTTCCAGCTGGACAGCGACGAGGACGATCTGCTCGAGGCCGTCCGCGACGTCCTCAAACGACGCCGGCTGTCACCGCTGGTGGTGCGCCTGGAGATCGACGAGCGCATGTCGGACGAGGTGCGCGACCTGCTCGTGCGCGAGCTCGAGATGGACGAGCGCGACGTCCACGTGGTACACGCACCCCTCGATCTCGCCGCTCTGTTCGAGCTCACCGCTCTGGACCGGCCCGACCTGAAGTACGCGCCGTGGCTGCCGACCATCCCGGCAGCGCTGGTGCCGCAGGATGCAGGCTTCGACATCTTCGCTGCGGTGCGCGCCGGGGACGTCCTCGTGCACCATCCCTACGAGGATTTCGACGCCTCCGCGGTGGCGTTCATCGAGCAGGCGGCGTCCGATCCGTCTGTTCTCGCCATCAAGCAGACGCTGTACCGCACCTCGGGAAAGACCAGCCCGATCATCCGCGCCCTCATCGGCGCCGCTGAGACGGGAAAGCAGGTCGTCGCCCTGGTCGAGCTCACCGCACGATTCGACGAGCAGGCCAACATCAGCTGGGCCGAGGCGCTCGAGCAGGCCGGCGTCCATGTCATCTACGGCATGGTGGGGGTGAAGACGCACGCCAAGGTGTCACTGGCGGTGCGCAGCGAGGGCGGCCGCATCAACAGGTACTGCCACGTCTCCACCGGCAACTACAACCCCGACACCGCACGCAGTTACGAGGACATCGCCCTCCTCACCTGCGACAACGAGATCTGCACGGACCTGAGCGAGCTTTTCAACGCGCTCTCCGGATACAGCCGCGACGTGCAGTACAAGAGTGTCATCGTCGCGCCGCAAGGGCTCCGCGCCGCCATCGTGAACCTCATCCACCGCGAGGCCCGCCCGGGGGGTCGCATCGTCTTCAAGCTCAACGGACTCATCGACCCCGAGGTCATCGACGCGCTCTACGAGGCGTCGGAGGCAGGGGCCGACATCGATCTAATCGTGCGCGGCATGTGCACGCTGAACCCCGCCGTATCGGCGGCGCCGGAACGGCTGCGCATCCGCTCCCTCGTGGGTCGGTACCTCGAGCACTCGCGGGTCTTCCGTTTTGGGACGGCAGCAGACGCCGACCACCTGATCAGCTCGGCCGACATGATGCCGCGCAACCTCGACCGGCGCGTCGAGGTCGCAGTCCCGGTCGTCCAGAGCGACCTGCGCGCGCGCCTCGACGAGATCATCGACCTCGCACTCCAGGACGACACCCTGGCGTGGGAGTTCGACGGCCAGGCGTGGACCCGGGTCCCGACCGGTGCGGGCGTCAACGCACAGACGGCCCTTCAGGAGCGCGCGGCCCGGCGTAATCGGAGCGGTGGCTGACCTCCCCGAGGGAATGCGGGTCCGCATCCCGCTCGGGCTGTCCATCCCGCGGCTGCTCGGCGACGCTGGGTACAGCGTGGAGAGCTCCGCGTCGACCCAGCGTCGTGTTCAGCTGTACGACACCGGTGACCGCCGTCTTGCCGCCGCCGGCGCCGAGCTGTCGCTCAGCCCGCGGGACGGGTGGACGTGGCGTCGCAACCCGCTGGGACACCCCAAACTGACCGCGCGAGACTGGGCCGCGCCGACGACGGTACCCCAGGATCAGTTGATGCAGTGGTCGCGCGCGTACCGCCGCGGACGGCCGCTGGCGGTGCGCGCGCTGGTCACCGTGCATCGACGCAGCCATCGCATCAGCGACGCACGCTCGGACCACATCCTCAGCCTCGACGAGGAGCGCTACCACGAACAGGTGGCGGGCCGGTGGGCGTCGCGCTTGCGCCGTGTCACCCTCACCGCAGACAGGGATGGCGTTGCCGCCGCCCAGGTCCTCGCGCTCATCCGGGAGACCGCGATGGACGACGCCGCCACACTCGCGGTGCTGCGCCCCGCGCTGGTGCGCGCACCCCGGCTGAGGCTGCCCGATGAGCCCAGCGCCGGCGCGCGTGAATTGTTCACGCGCAGCGCCAGGCTGTCCTTGATCCAGTGGCTGTATTTCGACTGCGAGCTGTCCGCTGGCGGCTCGCCCGATGCGCTCCGCAAGCTGCGGGTGGCTCTGCGCCGGCTCCGCAGCGACCTGCAGACGTTCGCGCCGCTGCTCGACCGCCACTGGGCGGACGGCCTGCGTGACCGCCTTGGCGGCCTCGCCGACAGCCTCGGGGTGGTACGCGACGGCGAGGTGCTCAGCGGGCGGCTCGGCGACCTGATCTCCCTTCTGCCGCAGCACGATCACCGGACGGCTCTGACGCTGCTCGACATCGCTGGAGAGAGGCTCGCGGCCGCCCGCGCCGGGCTCCTCGACGCCCTCGCCGGCGACGACTACATCGGCCTCCTCGACGATGCCGTGGCTGCGATCACAGCGCCGCGGTGGGCCGAGGGTGCGGGCGATCCACCAGCGGTGAACCGCCTCGCGGGCCGCCCGTGGCGGCGGCTGCGCGACTACGTCACCAGCGTCGACGAGCCGGCGCATGACACCCAGCTACACCGAATCCGCATCCTCGCCAAGCGCGCGCGGTACGCTGCCGACGCCTGCGCTCCAGCCATCGGCGATGCCGCCGCGAGGAGCGCGCGGCAGCTCGCGGACCTGCAGACGGTTCTCGGCGAGCACCACGACGCCGCAGTCACCCGCGAGTGGCTTCAGCGCCAGGCCGTGGCGTCGCCTGCGGTCACCTTCGCCGCAGGCGAGCTCGCCGCGCTCGAGCTCGGCCGCCTCCGGACGGCGACTGACCGCTGGCGCGACATCTGGGCTGCGGCGTCGCGCAAGCAGGACTGGCGATGGCTGCGCAGCTGATTCACGTGGTCCGCCATGCACACGCGGGCGAGCGCGACGCCTGGACGCTCGATGACGATCTCCGACCGCTCTCCGACCGTGGCATCGGCCAGGCCGAGCGGCTCCTCGGCCGGCTCAGCGGCGCACGCCCGGTGGTCGTGTACTCGAGTCCTTCGCTGCGCTGCATCGCCACCGTCCTTCCGCTTGCGCGCAGGCTGGACTTGTCGGTGTCCACGCTCACCCAGCTCTACGAAGGCGGCACCGCCACCGCCATGCTCGAGCGGCTGCAGGCGGAGCCGCTGTCGCCCACGGTGGCCTGCACCCACGGGGATATCGTCGACGACCTGCTCACCATGCTGGTCAGCGCCGGGGTCGGGCTGACGTCGCCGGACGCCCCGAAGGGCTCGACATGGACGCTCGAGATCACCGACGGACGGATCAGCTCGGCGCGATACGTACCGCCGCCCTGAGGGCGGCGTCAGCCGCGCGCGCGTCCGGCGGCGCTCCCAACGCCCTGCGTACCAGTTCGACCCTGTCGGTGGTGATGGAGTCGACACCGGCCGCTGCAACAACCCGCGCGGTGAACGCGTTGTTGATGGTCCACGCGTTGACGTGAAGGCCGAGCTGGT
Organism: Candidatus Dormiibacterota bacterium; assembly: GCA_955651875.1. Taxonomy (GTDB): domain Bacteria; phylum Chloroflexota; class Dormibacteria; order Aeolococcales; family Aeolococcaceae; genus Aeolococcus. Next base: position 982 of record CATPAP010000075.1, on the reverse strand, counting down.
GCGCCTCGTCGACGAGGTGGTCGGAGATCACCCAGTGGTGCACGCAGAGACCGGCCGCCGCGACGTCGTCACGAATCTGCGTCAGGTCGGCCGGCAGCCGCCCGCGCCACGGCAGCACCGCAAGCCGACCCAGGCTCTCCTGCGGGCGATGACGAAGCTCGCGTGCGGCACGATGGACTTCGACGACGCCACGGCGGAGTCCGGCGAGGCTGGCGTGACTGCGCCACAGCCCGGTGACGACGCGCTGCACATGGTGTGTCCGGCGCTCGCCGAGGTCGGGGAAGGACGGCCACCGCGCCACGCCCGGCGCCGCGAAGCGCAGCTGCAGCAGCCACGGTACCTTCTCGGTGCAGAGTGCGAAGCTGTCCAGGTCTCGACGGAACCTCAGCCAGGCGCCGAGCAACTCGGCCGCGCGCGCCATCTTGATGTCGAGAAGAACGGGGATGCGGTCGTCGAGATGCTCGACGGCCTCGTCGATGGTGCGCACGTGGGGGTCGACCATGCGCAACTCGGCGAGGTCGAGGTCGGCGACGCACGCGCGGTCGAGAATGCACACGTCGTGACGCATCACCAGCCGGCCATCCGCAGTGCTGCAGACATCGAGCTCCAGGCGATCGACGCCGATGTCGAGGGCCCCGTCGAGGTCGTCGCGGGTGGGCGAGCCACCGTCGTTCTGGATCGCCAACCCCGCGTGACCGGTGAGCTGGACAGATGGGAGGTGGTCGCCGGGTGAACCCGGCGCGTCCCGGGCCCGCAGTCTGCGACGAGCCGTGCCGGCGGGGGTCCTGACCACGCCAGCAGCGTAGGCGGGTTCCGGTTAAGCCGAGGTTGAGGTCTCGTTCAGGGTTTCTGGCGGAGTGGTCTGCGCGTCCAGACGATCGAGGCGATAGCCGACTCCGAAGACGGTGGTGATGGAGTCGACACCGGCCGCTGCAACAACCCGCGCGGTGAACGCGTTGTTGATGGTCCACGCGTTGACGTG
>CATPAP010000074.1 GCA_955651875.1 Candidatus Dormiibacterota bacterium | reverse complement strand
GCGGCCGCTACTCGGCCCTCAGCTTCTTCGGGCTGGTGCCCGCCGCGATCATCGGCATCGAGGTCGACGTGTTCCTCGACCGCGCCGCGCAGATGCGCCAGCAATCCCGGCTCGGCATTCCCGCGGACCTCAACCCCGGCCTCGCTCTCGGAACGGTCCTCGGCCTGCTGCAGCGCACCAGCCGCGACAAGGTGACTATCCTCGCGCCGCCGCGGATCGCGGGCTTTTCGCTGTGGGCCGAACAGCTCATCGCGGAGAGCACAGGCAAGGAGGGCAAGGGGCTCATCCCCATCGGTGACGAGCCCATCGGCGAGCCCGGCGTGTACGGCGACGACCGCATCCTCACCGTGCTCAGGCTCGGCGACGATGATCCTGCCTTCGACGCCGAGCTGGGCGCACTACGTGCTGCCGGAATCCCCGACGTCACAGTGCAGCTCGACGACCTCTCCGATCTGGCCGCGGAGTTCTTCGCCTGGGAGTTCGCCACCGCGGTCGCCGGCGCCGCTCTGGGGATCGATCCTTTCGACGAGCCCAACGTCAAGGAGTCGAAGGACAACACCAAGCGCGTTCTCGATCAGTACGTGGCCAACGGCAGCCTCGCCGACGAGTCGGCAACGGCCAGCGACGACGGCATCTCCGTGTTCGGCGCACCGGGGCGGCAGGACATCGACAGCGCGCTCACCGAGTTCCTCTCCGCGGCACGGCCGGGCGACTACGTCGCGCTGATGGCGTACGTGACGCCCAACAGCGGCAACGAGGCTGCCCTGCAGCGCTTGCGCGTCGCCATCCGCGACGAGCACCGTGTCGCCACCACTCTTGGCTTTGGGCCGCGTTTCCTGCACAGCACCGGTCAGCTGCACAAGGGCGGCCCCAACAGCGGTCTCTACATCCAGATCACCAGCGACGACGTCGTCGACGTCCCCATCCCCGGCCAGCCCTTCACGTTCTCGATCCTCAAGCAGGCGCAGGCGCAGGGCGACCTGCAGTCGCTGCGCGACCACCAGCGCAGGGTGATCCGCCTGCACATCCGCGGCGACCTCGCGCTGGGGCTGAGCCGGCTGACTGATTCCGTCATCCACGCGGCAACGGGAGCACGCTGATGCAGATCGGCTTCGTCGGACTCGGGCGCATGGGCGCCAACATGGTCCACCGCCTTCGCCGCGACGGCGACCACGCGGTGGTGGCCTTCGACCCCAACGAGCAGGCGCGTGCCTCGGTCGAGGAGTTCGGCGCGACCACAGTCACAACCCTCGCCGCTCTGGCCCCCAAGCTCCAGGCCCCCCGTGCGGTGTGGCTGATGGTGCCCTCGGGCAAGATCACCGAGGAGAGCACCGACATCCTCCTCGGCACGCTGGAGAGCGGGGATACCATCGTCGACGGCGGCAACAGCAACTGGCATGACAGCGTGGCGCGCGCCGAGCGCTGTGCGCAGAAGGGAATCACCTTCGTCGATGCCGGCACCAGCGGCGGCATCTGGGGGCTGACCGTCGGGTACTGCCTCATGGTCGGCGGGGAGACTGTCGCGGTCGAGCGGCTGCGCCCCATCTTTGAGACCCTCGCCCCCAAGGATGGCTTCCTCCACGTCGGTCCTGCGGGCAGCGGCCACTACGTAAAGATGGTGCACAACGGCATCGAGTACGGGCTGCTGCAGGCATACGCGGAGGGCTTCGACATCCTCCACGAGTCGCAGGCGTTCCCGGGCCTGGATCTCCATGGCATCGCGCACCTGTGGAACCAGGGCAGCGTGGTGCGCTCATGGCTGCTCGAGCTCGCCGAGCGCGCCTTCGAGAGCGACCCCGACCTGAGCAGGCTGCGCGGCTGGGTCGATGACTCCGGCGAGGGGCGGTGGAGCATCGACGAGGCGATGAGCCTCTCCGTACCGGCGCCGGTGCTGGTGCTCTCGCTCATGGCCCGTTACCAATCGCGCCGGCCGGACGGGTTCGGCAACAAGGTGATCGCGGCCCTGCGCAACGAGTTCGGTGGTCACCCCGTCAAGAGCGAGGCACAGACTGCGGCGGCATCCACGGCGCCGTGACCGACACCGCAGTCGACGAGTCCAGAACGCAGTCCAATCCGCTCACCGAGGGACTGCGACAGGGGCGCATCCCGCTGCCTTGCGTGATCGTCATCTTCGGCGCAACCGGCGACCTCACCAAGCGCAAGCTGGTGCCGGGGCTGTACGCGCTGGCGGCGGACGGGCTGCTGCCCCCGGGCTTCAGCATCGTCGGCGCGGGGCGCACGGAGCTGTCCACCGACGAGTTTCGAGCGGCCATGCGCGAGGGGGTCGAGAAGCACGGGCGCGTCCCGGTGCGTGAGGATGTCTGGAACGTCTTCGCTGACGGACTGCGGTACTGCTCGTACGAGCTCGACCAGGAGGATGGACTGCGGGCCCTGCACGAGATTCTCAACGAGCTCGATCGCGAGCGCGGCACCGGCGGCAACCGAATCTTCTACTTCTCGATCCCGCCGAGCGGAGTCGCGGCTCTGGCCGAGCGCCTCGGCGCTGAGGGCCTCTCGCAGGCGGAGGGAGGCGGTTTCCGCCGCATGGTCGTCGAGAAGCCGTTCGGCCGCGATCTGGCCAGTGCGCGCGAGCTCAACCGGCAGCTGCACATTGCGTTCAGCGAGGAGCAGATCTTCCGCATCGACCATTACCTTGGCAAGGAAACGGTGCAGAACATCCTCGTCTTCCGGTTCGCCAACGGCATCTTCGAACCGCTCTGGAACCGCCAGTACATCGACCACGTGCAGATCCTCGTCGCCGAGAACATCGGCCTGGAGGGCCGGGGCGGGTACTACGAGGAGTCCGGCGCGCTCCGCGACATCATCCAGAACCATGTCATGCAGCTCATGGCCATCGTGGGCATGGAGGCGCCCAGCAACTTCCACGCCGAGACCGTCCGCGACGAGAAGGTCAAGCTGCTCCGCGCGGTGCGTCCCATCCACCCCGACGATGCCCTCTCGCACACGGTGCGCGGCGAGTATGGGCCGGGCTGGATCGATGGCGAGCGCGTTCGCGGGTATCGGGAGGAGGAGGGCGTCAACAGGGACTCGGTGCGCGAGACCTTCGTCGCCATGAAGGTCGACATCGACAACTGGCGGTGGGCAGGAACACCCTTCTACCTGCGCACCGGCAAGCGGCTCCCCAAGCGGGCAACCGAGATCGCCATCCAGTTCCGGCGCGTGCCCCATTCCCCGTTTGGAGGCAACATCGCGACCCCGGTCGGTCTGCTGCCGCGCGACAGCATCGATCCCAACCTACTCATCCTGCGCATCCAGCCCGATGAGGGCATCACGCTGCGCGTCAGCGCCAAGGTGCCCGGCCAGTCGATGCGCATCCGCACCGTCAACATGGACTTCCTCTACGGCAGCGCCTTCCTCAAGGAGTCGCCTGAGGCGTACGAGCGTCTCCTGCTCGACTGCATGCTCGGCGACCCCACCCTGTTCGCCCGCGAAGACGAGGTGGAGGAGGCCTGGCGCTTCTGCACCGCCATCCTCGACGGCTGGCGCGCACATCCACCCGGCGTCGCCGACTTCCCCAACTACGAAGCCGGCAGCTGGGGCCCGCCGGCCGCCCGCGACTTCATGGCCCGCGACGGCCGGCAGTGGCGCCGGCTCTGAGATGACCGGCGTCGGCGCACCGCTCCAGGTCTCGCACGCCAGCGGGTTGCACGCCGTCAACCGCGTGCTCACCGAGATGCGCCACGAATTGATCCGCGCCGGCGGCATCGACGGCGGCACCGTCCACCTCTCCGTGCTCAACATCGTGGCCGCCTGCGTCGACGTCGACAGCGCCGACCTGGCCACGCAGGCCGTGGGCCGCCTTGGTGCCAGGCATCCGGCGCGGGCGATCATCATCGTCGCCGACCGCGACGAGCAGGCACAGATCGAGGCGGACGTGTCACTGCAGTGCTCGGCCATCGACAGCGGGCGGGTATGCGCCGAGCAGGTGCGGCTCACGGTTGGCGGCGAGGCCGCCTACCACGTCGCCAGCGTGGTGACCCCGCTGCTCGTGCCCGACATCCCCGTGTACCTCTGGTTGATCGGGTGCCCGCCGCTCGAGCAGGCCTTCGGACAGGATGCGGTCGCCATCTGCGAGAGGCTCATCATCGACACCGGCGCATACGCCGACAGCGCCGCCACGCTGCGCACCCTGTCCGCCGAGCTCAGCTCCGCCGGCGACGCCATCTCGCTCTCGGATGTTGCGTGGGAGCGAATCAGGTTGTGGCGTCAGCTCATCGCGCAGTGCTTCGACGGCGAGCAGGTTCGCGGGTTCCTCCACGGCATCAAACGCGTGGATGTCGAGTGCACCGGCGGCGTCGTCTCGGCGCAGGCATGGCTGATCGCGGGATGGCTGGCCAGCCGCCTGAACTGGCATGACGACTCGGACGCGCCCACGGTGGTGACGACGGCGCGCGAGCAGGACACCGTCGCCGAGCACGACCTCATCCGGGTCGCCCTCCACTGCCGGCTCGGCGAGCACCAGGCGCTGGTCATCGTCGAACGACGAGGCTCGGCTCTGCACAGCATCATCGATGTCGACGGCGGCCTCAACGCCGAGAGTGCGGTTCCCGATCGGGGCGTCGACACCGTCGATCTGGTCGGCCGCCTGCTGGAGAGCAGCGGTGAGGATCCCGTGTACCGCGCCGCCCTTGACAGCGCTGCCGAGCTGGCCCTTCGCTCGTGATGAGCACGGACACGCTGCCCGGCGAGGTTCGCGTCCTCACGGACCCGATCGCACTGGCGGCGGCGGCGGCGCAGTGGATCAGCGAACAGTCCCGTGGCCCGGACCCCTTCAGGTTCGCAGCGTCCGGCGGCACCACTCCTCAGTTCCTGTACGAGGCGCTTGCCTCCTCGACCTTCCGCGACAGCATCGACTGGCCGCGCTGGCGAGTGTTCTTCGGCGACGAGCGGGCGGTGCCGCCCGATGGCGCGCAGAGCAACTACCGGCTCCTCCACGACGCGCTGCTCTCGAGGGTCCCCATCGCGGCGGCCCACGTTCATCGCATGGAAGCCGACCGCGCGGACCTCGACACTGCCGCGGCCGACTACTCGGCGCTCCTGGAGACCGAGGCCGGCGCCCCGCCACGGCTCGACGTCGTGCTGCTTGGCCTCGGCGCCGACGGTCATACCGCGTCGCTCTTCCCCGGCACCCCGGCGCTGCACGTCAGCGACGCGTGGGCAACACGCGGGCAGGCGCCGGTCGAGCCCAGT
>CATPAP010000073.1 GCA_955651875.1 Candidatus Dormiibacterota bacterium | reverse complement strand
TCGAAGAGCAGTTGCTTGGCCATCGATACCTCCTCCCACCCCCAGCAGGCGGGTTCAAAGCACATTGAGAACCTGTTCGGTTGGAGGCACAATATTAGCACTCTCGGTGTCGGAGTGCTAGCAGACCCGCTCGGCGAGCGCTAAAAGAGCGGCGGGCAACCGTGGCCGGGGCGCGTCGGACCGCGTACCGTCGCCGGATGTCCCAGCGCGTCGCGCAGCCCCGCCCGCACGGCCTGGGCATCGCCGTCGTCTTCGACTGGGCGCTCACAGCGCAGCTGACCACCCAGGCGATCGCAGCGGCGACGGGCCATCTGGGGCTGGCGCGCGACCCCGTCGCCATCGCGGGCCGCCTGCTCGGCGCGGCGCTGACCTTCGGCATCGGGGAGGGCCTGCGGCGCGGCGTGCCGGTGATGCGGCGCGTTCAGGTCGGGATCATGGCGCTGGTGACCGCCCTCGGAGCCCTCTCCGCCGGTCTACTGCTGACCGGGCACGGCGATCGCTCGCTGGTCCTCTCGGCGATCGTCGAGTTGACCTACGCCCCCTGGCTGGTGTGGGCGCTGATGCACGCAGAGACCCGGGCGTGGTTCGCGCTCGCCCGCGGCCGCGGGAGGTGGCCCCGGACGTCCGGGATGGTGTGGCTGACCGTTCTCGCCGCCTGGAGCGCGGTGTGGGGTGTCGCCGTCGCCTGGTCGCAGTCCCTGTGACGCCGGCGGGCGGCGATATGCTGCCGGCGATGAGCTCCACATCCACGCTCGAAGGACGTGTCGCCGTCGTCACCGGGTCATCCCGCGGCATCGGGCGCGCCATGGCGATCCGGCTCGCCAGGGGCGGCGCCGCGGTGGTGGTGACCGGCAAGTCGGAGCACTCCACCGAGAAGCTGCCGGGCAGCATCCACAGCGTCGCGGAGGAGATCACCGCCGCCGGCGGCAGGGCCATCGCAGTCCACCTCGACGTCCGCAAGGAGGAAGACGTCGCCGCCATGGTGCAGCGCACCGTCGACGAGTTCGGCCGGCTCGACATCCTCGTCAACAACGCCGGCGCGTTGTGGTGGAAGCCGGTGCTCGAGACCCCGCTCAAGCGGTACGACCTGATGTGGGAGGTCAACGTGCGCGGAGCGTTCCTCTGCTCCCAGCACGCACTTGCGCACATGATCCGCAGCGGTTTCGGGCACATCGTGATGTGCTCGCCCCCGATCGGCACGGAGCCGAACCCCGGGTACGTCGCGTACATGACCACCAAGATGGGGATGACCAGACTCGGCATCGGCATCGCCGCCGAGCACGGGAACGACAACGTTGCCTGCAACTCGTTGTGGCCGGTGACGCTCATCGAGAGCCTCGCCACCATCAACTACGCCGTCGGCGACCGGAGCCAGTGGCGCTCACCCGACATCCTCAGTGACGCGCTCATGGAGATCGTCTCCAGCGAGCCGCGAGGGCTGACCGGACGTCAGCTGCTCGACGAACCGTTCCTGCGCGAGCGCGGCTGGACCCAGGAGCAGCTCGACGCATACTGGCTGGAGGGCCCACCCGCCGAGCCGGTGTTCATCGACGGCCGCGCGCGGTCGGCCATGTGAGGACGCCGCCTATCATCGCTTGATGCCTCGCCATCCCACGCCCCTGATGCGCAACGCACTGACCGTCGGCGCTGTGGGGGCGGGCGCGGTGATCTCAGCCCGAGCACTGCTGCGCCCGCGGACCGGCGTCAGTGCCGACTCGCGCCTGCTCGACTGGGAGGCGGTGCGCCGCACCGCCCATGAGCGCGGCGGCTCAGCCCCACCTGTCTCCGCGCGGACCGCGCGAGATGTCGCCGCGGACTGCGACCGGATCGCGGCGGAGCTGGCGCCGCTCATGGCAGAGGTCTGTGAGCACCCCCTCGAACACTTTCCCCGTTTTGCGGTGCTCGACCGGAGCGGTTTTGTGGACGTCAACATCGAGATTGCTCGTCGTCTGCTCGTGCCCGTCGAGGAGATGCGCGCGGCGCTCCCGGACTCGCGAGCCGCGGCGCTCGGACGCGGTGTCATGAATCGCTACGTCGGGGTGCTCTTCGGCATCATGTCGCAGCGCGTCCTCGGACAGTACGACCCCGTTCTCAGCCTCGCCCCGTTGAACGGGAGCGAGACCCCCGCGCTCTACCTCGTCGAGCCCAACATCGAGAGCTTCGCCCGCGTCGCCGGGGCGCCCGCCGAACCGCTGCGGCGCTGGCTCATCCTCCACGAGCTGACCCATGCGTGGCAATTCGGTGAGCACCCATGGCTGCGTGACCATCTCGTGGGGATGATGGAGGCGATGATTCGCAGCAGCCTCGCGCATGCGGTCGGCGACGGCACCCACAAGGCACCGAACGCACGCGAGCTCATCCAGCGCCTGCCCGACGCGGTGCGCACCCAGCTGCGCGGCATCGCGAAGTTGCAGGCGGTGATGAGCGTGCTCGAGGGCTACGCCAACTTCGTGATGCACCGGGTGGGACGCAAGCACCTCGAGCACTTCGACGAGCTCGAGGCGGCGTTCGCGCGCCGTCGTGCCCAACGCACCATCCTCGAGCGCGCTGTTCTGGCCATCACCGGCATCAACATGAAGATGCGCCAGTACGAGGTGGGCGAGCGCTTCTGCGAAGGGGTGGCCGACGCAGGCGGGGTGGAGCTGCTCAACCGTGTCTGGGAGAACGCCGAGATGATGCCGACACCGGCGGAGCTGCGCGCTCCCGGGACCTGGGTCGCTCGCGCCCGGCGCTGAGCGAAGACTCAGTCGGCGGCGTGCGGCCCTCGCGCGCAGGAGCGGCAGGTGCCGACGATCTCGACCGTGTGGCGAACATCGACGAATCCCTCGCCGGCCGCCACTGTGTCGGCCCACTGCTCGACGGCCGGGCCTGATAGTTCGATGGTTCGCCCGCAGTCCCTGCACACCAGGTGATGGTGGTGCGCGTCGCTGCGGCAGCGCCGGTACAGCGTCTCGCCGTCCTCGGTACGCACGGTATCCACAGCGCCGCTCTCGGCGAGGGCGCGCAGGTTGTTGTAGACGGTGGTCAGGCCCACCGGTGCACCGTCGGCCCTGAGCTGCGCGTGCAGATCCTGGGCACTCCGGAAATCGGTGCACGCGGCGAGCAGGTGATCAAGCGCGCGCTGCTGTCGGGTGGCCCGTTGCCTGTACATCGACGCCCATGATAGCATCGGAAACGGGAACCATTCCCGATAACTCGCCGAGACGGCGGCGGCAGCCTCCCTCGGTCCGACGGAGGTCCGATGTTCAACAGCCGACCCCACCGACTCTGTCCGCGCCGTGGTCTGTGGGGCGCGGCCGGCGTCGCCGCGGTCCTCGTGCTCGCCGGCTGTGGCTCCGGGTCCGGGGCTGCGCCCGCCAACGGAGGACCGGTGGCTGTCGTGGCCGCGGAGAACTTCTGGGGTGACATCACCAGCCAGATCGGCGGCAGCCACGTCGCCGTCACCTCGATCGTCACCGACCCCAACGCCGACCCGCACACCTATGAGACCGATCCCCGCGACGCAGCCGCCCTCAGCGCCGCCCTGTTCGTGATCGAGAACGGGGCCGGCTACGACGACTTCGTCGACAAGCTGCTGGGCACCAACCCCAACCCCGGCCGCGATGTGCTCACCATCGCCACAACCGTCGGCGTCAGCGGCGACAAGCCCAACCCGCACCTCTGGTACGACCCCGGCTACGTCACCGCCGCGGCGCGCGCGATCGAGACCCACCTGGCCCAGCGCGATCCGGCCGACGCGACCAGCTTCGCCGCCAACCTCCAGGCGTTCCTCCGCGCTTACCAGCCGTACATCGACACGCTGCGGACCATCAAGGCCCACCACGCCGGCGCGCCCATCGCGTACACCGAGCGGGTCCCCGCGTCCCTGGTCGCGACAGCCGGCCTCCGCCTGGCCACCCCGGCGTCGTTCGCGCAGTCGATCGAGGACGGCAACGACCCCAGCCCCGCCGACACGGCGGCGATGGACGGCGCGATGACCGGGAAGCTGGTCAAGGTGCTGCTCTACAACGCCCAGGTGGTCAGCCCGGTCACCCAGGACGTAAAGGCGCGAGCCCTGGCAAACGGGATTCCGGTTGTCGGCGTGGCCGAGACCATCCCGTCGGGCTACCACACCTTCCAGGCCTGGCAGATCGCGCAGGCACACGCGATCCTGGCGGCGCTCGGAGGGTGACAGCGACCACGCCCACCATCCGGCTCCGCAGCGCCGCCCTGCACTTCGGCCATCGCCATCTCTGGGACGACTTGACGCTCGACGTTGCGCCCGGCGAGTTCCTCGCCGTGCTCGGGCCGAACGGTTCCGGCAAGACGAGCCTCCTCAAGGTTCTCCTCGGCCTCCAGGACATCTCGGCGGGAACCGTCGAGGTGTGCGGGCGGACGCCGCGGCGGGGGAGCAGCCTGGTCGGCTACATCCCGCAGCAGAAATCGTTCGACCGCGACCTGCCCCTGCGCGGCCGCGACCTGGTACGCCTAGGGCTCGATGGGCATCGCTGGGGCATCGGCCTGCCGCGGCGCGGGGCCAGCGCCAGGATCACTGAGGTCATCGAATCCGTCGGCGCGTCGCCGTACGCGGGGTCGCCGATCGGCGTGCTCTCGGGAGGCGAGCAGCAGCGGCTCCGCATCGCCCAGGCGCTCCTCGGCGATCCGCGGGTGCTGCTCTGCGACGAGCCACTGCTGTCGCTGGACCTCCAGCACCAGCAGGCGGTGAGCGCGCTCATCGACGCCCGCCGCCGTGAGGCCGACACCTCAGTGGTCTTCGTCTCACATGAGATCAACCCGATCCTGCCGATGGTCGACCGCGTGGTGTACCTAGTCGGTGGCCGCTGGGCGGTGGGGACACCCGATGAGGTGATCACCGGCGAGCGACTGTCGCAGCTGTACGGCACCGAGGTCGATGTCCTCAGGGTGCGTGGCCGGATCGTCATCGTGGGCGCCCCCGATGACGCCCACGCCGAGCAGGGGGGGCACCATCATCACCCCGATCGCGTGGGCACCACCTGATGGGACTGGGGTTCTACCTCGGTCAGCCCTTCGCTCAGCACGCCCTTCTTGCGGGGACGCTCGTGGCCATCACCAGTGGCCTCATCGGTCCCTTCATCGTGACCCGCCGGATGGCGTTCGCCGTCCATGGCACCGCAGAGCTCTCGTTCACCGGGGCGGCCGCCGGGCTGCTGGTCGCGAACGACCCGGTGACCGGTGCGCTCACCGGCTCCCTCGTCGTCGCCACGGCGATCGGCGTGCTCGGCGTTCACGAACGTGAGAGGGATTCCGCCATCGGGGTGATCCTCGCCTTCGGACTGGGGGTCGGGGTGTTTCTGCTCAGCCTGTACCACGGGTTCGCGACCGAGGCGACGAACATCCTCTTCGGCCAGATCTTTGGGGTCAGCACGGGCCAGCTGTTCCTGCTGCTCGCCGTCGCCCTCGGGGTGCTCCTGGCCATGACGGTGTTGTACCGGCCGCTGTTCTTCGCCTCCGTCGACCCTGAGGTTGCCGAGGCACGCGGGGTGCGCCTGCGCCTGGTCGGTCTGCTTTTCCTCTTCGTGCTGGCGCTGACTGTCACCGAGGCCGCGCAAATCGTCGGCACGCTGCTGGTCCTCAGCCTCGCCATCACCCCCGCCGCCGCGGCGCAGCGCCTGTCGTCGCGCCCCGCTGTGGTCACCGGCCTCTCTGTGCTGTTTGCCGTGCTCGCTTGCGACGGCGGCCTCGTCGCCAGCCTCGAGAGCAACACCGTCAAGGCCAGCGTGTTCGTCACCGCGTTCAGCTTCGGCATCTACGTCGTCGCGCGCGTTGGAGCCGGCGCAGCGCGACGGGTGTGGCCTGACAGACGGACTGAAGCGGTTCGTGTGGGTTGAGCCGGTCAGATCCTGCTCAAGACCTGGCGGAGGGGACGCCAACGGAGCACACTCGCGGATGGATGGCTGCTTCCGACGATCTTTCGCTCATCACGGCGTGTCTGGCGGGCGACGTCGCCGCCTTCGACATGCTCTTCCAGCGCTACCACGCCCGCGTCCGGGCGGTCTGCCTGCGCTACGTCGGCGATGAGACGCTCACCGAGGACCTGGTCCAGGAAGCCTTCGCGAACGTCATCCGCGCCGTCGCCCGCGTCGACCAGAGCCACGATGTCGGAGCGTGGGTGCACCGTATCGCAGTGAACGTCAGCCAGGACGAGCTGCGCCGCCGCAACCGCCGCACCGCGCACCTCGACCAGGGCGGCGGCGCCCCGGTGGAGGCGATCCTGAAGGTGGCCGATCGCGACCGCGCAGGGCACCCCGAGGCCGCGCTGGAGCTGAGCGGCCTTCGCAAGCTCGTCTGGGAGGTCGCCAAGAAGCTGCCAGAACGGCAGCGCATGGTGCTCACCCTTGGCGAGCTGCAGGGCCTCCCGCACGCCTCGATCGCGCGCGTCATGGGCATCACCGACGCGGCCGTCGAGACACTGCTCCAGCGCGCCCGCAAGCACTTCAAGGAGGAGTATCTG
>CATPAP010000072.1 GCA_955651875.1 Candidatus Dormiibacterota bacterium | reverse complement strand
GGTACGGTCAAGGGTACGACGGATCATTACGGCGAGAAACCCCATACACGGCGACGTAGCCAAGTGGTAAGGCAGAGGTCTGCAAAACCTCCACCGTGGGTTCGATTCCCACCGTCGCCTCGCCGCCCCCACGTGGCGTCTCGGGCGGAGGCACGCGCCGGTGCGGCACACTGTCGCTCGCACGCAGGTCGATGACCCGGAGAGCCGCGCATGACAGTCGCCGTGATCGCCGACAGGCTCATCGACGGGACTGGCCGCGACGCCGTGGCCGACGCGGTCGCGGTGTGGGAGGGCGGCAGCCTCCTCGAGGTGGGGCCTCGTAGCCGCGTCTCCGTGCCAGCGGACGCCGAGGTCATCGAGGGAGACGACCTCACCCTGCTCCCCGGCCTGATGGACATGCACGTCCACCTCGCCATGAAGGCCGGTATGAACTTCAGCGACATGATGTTCACGCCGCGCTCGCTCACCCTGTTGTGGGCGGTGCCGAACTGCCGCAGCACTCTCGACGCTGGCTTCACCACCGTCCGCGACGCCGGTGGCACGCCCGTCGGGGTACGACTGGCGGGGGAGAGAGGCTTCTTTCCAGTGCCGCGGCTGCGCCTCTCGGTGCAGATCCTCAGCCAGACCGGCGGCCACGCCGACTCCTACCTCCCGTGCGGCAGCGAGCTGCGCATCGACAGTGGCCTCGACATCCCCACCGGCGTCGTCGACGGCGTCGACGAAATGCGCCATAAGGTGCGCGAGGTGCTTCGCGCCGGCGCCGACAACATCAAGCTCTGCACCAGCGGCGGCGTGCTCTCCGCGGGTGACCTTCCCGACACGCCGCAGTTCACCGTCGAGGAGATTGCGACGGCGGTGTACGAGGCCAGCGTGCATGGCAAACACGTGCTCGCCCACGCCATGTCGGCCCAGGGCATCAAGAACGCGCTCGTCGCCGGGGTGCGCAGCATCGAGCACGGCTGCCTTCTCGACGAGGAGGGCATCGCGCTCCTGCGCGAGAAGGATGCCTACCTGGTGCCCACCCTCAAGGCGCCTCTCGACGTCGTCGCGATCGCCGCCGCCCGTCCACAATCCTTTCCAGCCGAGATGGTCGCCAAGGCGCACCGCATCGCCGGACTCCACGCCGAGTCGTTCAGGGCCGCCGTCGAGGCCGGCGTCAACGTGGCCGTCGGGACGGACGTCGGCGTCGGAGACCACGGCACCAACGGCGGTGAGTTCGGGCTCATGGTCGCCAACGGCATGTCGGCGATGCAGGCGATCTGCGCGGCGACCTCCGTCCCCAGCAGGCTGCTCGGCCTGGACGCCGTCGTGGGCACACTCGAAGCGGGCAAGGTCGCCGACCTCATCGCAGTCCAGGGCGATCCCCTCGCCGACATCTCGATGCTGGCGGATGTCGACCGGATCCGGCTTGTGGTTCGTGGCGGCGAGATCGTCCGCGACCGCCGCGAGGCGGCGGTGCCAGCGGGATTCTGAGCCTCAGGCGACCCTGACGTCGGCCGCTGACGCGGTGCTCGCGAGGCGCGCGTCGTCGGGCTCCGGCGGGAGGACGAAGCCGACATCCAGCGCGTCGGCCAGTGCGCGCAGGCGCGCGTAGAAGCCCGCCGTGTGCGGCGAACGAGCGAGCAGCAGCCCCGCAAAGTCGTAGTGGTGCACCCACTCGTGGAGCAGGGTGTTGAGGAAGACCTTGGGCGAGATCACCAGCTGGCGCACCGCCGTGCGGTGGTAGATGCGGATGCGCGCCTCGGTCACGGCGCCGCCGGCGAAGCGGCACCTGTAGTAGCCGTACGTCTTGCTCTGCAAGCGGCGACCGTCGTGCTGGTGGACCTGCGGACGGTCGGCCACGACCACCGCACACGCCGGCAGTCCTGCGAGATCGTCGAGCGTGTCCACCAGCAGCTGCCCGAGACGGCGTCGCTCACGCGCGTCCTCCCCGGCTTCGAGGACGCTCATCACCAACCCGCGCGCGACCACGTCCGGCGCCACAGGGAGACCGCTCTTGGCCTGGCTACGCAGGTAGGTGGAGTCGGGGGGGCTGCGACGGCCGAACATCTGCTCGGTGAGTCTACGCAGCCGTGCGGCAACGTCGTCGCGGGCGGGTACGCTCAGGTTGCCCCCGTGGCCCAACTGGCAGAGGCGGCCGGCTTAAACCCGGCTACGGTGTCGGTTCGAACCCGACCGGGGGCAGCGCGCCGCCAATCGACGGCCGCACCTCAGTCATGCTGCCGTGTCCACCGGGGACGTGCAGAAGGCACAGCGCCGCGCGGCGACGGGAATGTTGCTGAGGCATTCGGGGCATTGACGCGTGGCCGACTCGGCGGCCGGGCTGGCCCGGCGGGCCTCGAGCCTCTGCATCGGCAGAACCAGGACGAAGTAGATCGCGATGGCGACGAGGAGGAACGCGAGGACGAGATCGACGAAGTCGCCGTACCGGAAGGTGCCGTGCCCAACGGTGAACGTGTAGTTCGAGAAGTCACCCCCGTTGCCGGCGACTGCGAGGAGCGGGGTGATGAAGTCCTTGACCAAGCCCTGGACGAGTAGGCCGAAGGCGCCGCCGATGACGAACGCCACCGCCAGGCCGACGACGTTACCCCGCAGCATGAACTCCTTGAAACCCTTCACGGCCACGCCTCCCTTGCGTTGGTGGTGCCGGCTCGGCACCGGCGCACCTTGACGACCGCGGGTGCGGCTGTCAATCGCCGGCGCACCGTTCACGCCACGGCGGTACGCTGACCTCCCCATCGCCTAGGATCAGGAGGAGCGCGTGGCCCAGCCGTCCCGACGTCGCGACCGTGCTCACCTGGGTATCGATTCGGCCGTGCTCTGGCGTCTCGGCGCCCTCCGCTACGAAACGGCCGGATCGCCGGCCCGCGACCCGGTATCGCCGCGGGATTTCTGGGAGGCGAGTCGCGTCCATCGTCCCGCCGCTGTGGCCAGCGTGGCACGGTGGGAACACCGCCGCAGTCGCGAGCTGCGCCTCGAGGCCCCCAGTGACGGCCCCGGCGACCACCCCGGCGCGCGCAAGCTGATCGCGACGGCGCACCTCAGGCCTCGGCTGCGCGACGGAGCCCCCATGGTGCTCATCCTGCACGGGTACGCGGTGCCCATGCCGTTCTGGGACGCGCTGCAGGCTCGCACCCTCCGTGCGCGCGGCGCTCACTCGGTGCGGCTCGACCTCCCTTTCCATCTTCGCCGCCGTGTCCGCGGTCACAGCAGCGGTGACGGCTTCTTCGGCACAGACCCCGCGCGAATCCTGGGGACGGTGCGGCAGTCGGTGGAGGACGCCGCGGCGCTGGTGGCATGGGTGCGCGCGGAGATCACCCCGGCGGTGGCGGTCATGGGCGTGAGCCTCGGCGGCCTGGTTGCATGCCTGCTCGCGGCGCAGGTGAGGCTCGACTCGGTGGTCGCCGTCGCCCCGCTCTGCGACCCACCGGCCACGTTCTTGGACAACATGCCGCGCAACCTGGCCCGCCGTCTCGGGCTCACCGCCACGAGTGGCGGCGCCTGGGGAGAGGACCGGATCGCTGCGCGGGCCATGCTCGACGCTGCCCTCGCTCCGCTCGTCCCACGCAATCTGGTGCCGCTCACCCCGCCGGAGAACATCACCTTCATTCGGCCTGAGCTCGACATCATCGTCGGTCCACAGCCCATCGCCGACCTGGCGCAAGCATGGGGTGCCGACCTCTGGGACTACCCGTACGGCCACATCACCATCATGAACGCACCCGGGGTGGGCGACAGGATACGCGAGCGGCTCCTGGACCTTCGCGGCGCGGCGCCGGTCGAGCGCCGTGATGCGGCAGCGGCGATATCACCTCGGTGACGGGTTCGCGCCACGCCTGTCCCTAACGGGAGGCCCGCACGGTGGCTGGTATCCTCGCCCCGATGAGCGACACCCGGCCGATCGGGGTCTTCGACTCCGGCGTCGGCGGTCTCACCGTGCTCCAGCAGCTGCATGCCCGCCTGCCGGCTGAGCGGCTCATCTACCTCGCCGACCTCGCCCACTTCCCCTACGGTCCGCGCTACCAGCACGAGGTGCGCGAGTTCGCGCTGCGGATCATCGACCACCTCATCGGCCTCGACACCAAGCTGGTGGTGCTCGCCTGCAACACCGCGTCCGCGGCCGCGCTCAACGCCGCCAGGGAGCGCTTCGACGTTCCCATCGTCGGGGTCATCGCCCCCGGCGCCCAGGCTGCCGTGGAAGCGACGGCGAACGGACGGATCGCGGTCATCAGCACAGAGGGGACACGGGCCAGCCAGGAGTACGTCCACGCCATCAAGGAGGCCAATCCCGGCGTTGGCGTGCTCGGCGTGGCCGTCCCCGAACTCGTCGACATCGTGGAGGCTGGGGCGGCGGAGAGCCCGCATGCTGCGGCGATACTGGCCACCGTGCTCGACGAGATCGCCGGCTGGGGCGCGGACACGCTTGTCCTCGGCTGCACCCACTATCCGCTGCTGCGCCCCACCATCGATCGCGTGCTCGACGGCCGGCCGCTGACCGTCGTCGACAGCGCCCAGACCACGGCCACACGCGTGGCGCGCATCCTCGTAGTCAACCGCATCGGCGCGTCAGGCACTGCAGCGCTGCCACCCGAGCTGCTGGTCACCGCGGCGCCGCGTCGCTTCAGCGAGACCGCCGAGCTGCTCTTCGGCGACCATCTCCCCGAGCCCACCGTGGTCGGCCTCTGGGATGCCGCTGCCACAGGGGTGGCGCGGTGAGCGTCGTCGTCGACGAGATGCTCACGCCCATCGCGTCCGAGCTCGTGGAGTTCGAGCGCCGGCTCGAGGAATCGGTCGCCGCCGACTTCGGACCGATGGCGGACGCCATGCAGCACATCGTGCGCGCCGGCGGCAAGCGACTGCGTCCCGCACTGGTGCTGCTCAGCGCCAGCCTGGGCACCCCCGACAGAGACCACGTCTTCAACCTGGCGATGGGCATCGAGTTCATCCACACCGCCACCCTGGTCCACGACGACCTCATCGACAATGCGCGCACGCGGCGCGGGATCACGACCATCCACGAGACGGCCGGCGTCAACCCCGCGATCATCATCGGTGACTACTACTTCGCCAAGGGAGCAAACCTGCTCGCGTCGATCGGCGAGCCCAGCATCGACCGCGCCATCAGCAACACCATGATGACCATCTGCATGGGGGAGCTGCTCCAGCTCACCAGTCGTGGTGACTACGATCAGAGCCTCGAGGATTACTATCGCAAGATCGCGCGCAAGACGGCGGCGCTGGTGGAGACGTGCTGCTACGGTGGAGCTGTGGTAGCGCGCCTCGACGAGGTGCGCGCCGAGGCACTGCGCCAGTATGGCTACCTCATCGGCATGGCCTTCCAGATCGTCGACGACCTGCTCGACTACACAGCAACCGCAGCGCAGCTGGGCAAGCCCGTCGGCGCCGACCTGCGCCAGGGGACGGTGACACTGCCTCTCATGCTCGCCCTCCAGGACACCACCAACGGTCGAGCCCTTCGCGAGGTGCTCGACCGTATGCACCTCGGCGATGGCGACTACGAACGGGTTGTGGAGCTCGTGCGCGGGTCCGGGGCGATCGAGCGAACCGAAGCCCTTGCCCACGACTTCGCGCAGCGCGCCCGCGCGCAGCTCGTTGTCTTCGAGCCGACCTCCGCGCGAGAGACGCTGGCGCGGGTGTGCGACTTCGTTGTCGACCGAAGCACCTGATCAGCGGCGTGCAACAGGCCGGCCACCGCTGTCACGGGGACGCTGACGGAGCCTGGCGGAGCGCACCGACGCGCTCCAGCTGCACTCGGAAGCTGCCTGCCCACAGTG
>CATPAP010000071.1 GCA_955651875.1 Candidatus Dormiibacterota bacterium | reverse complement strand
GGCGTGCAGGTTGTCGAGGTCGCAGTCCCGACCAACATGGTGATGTTCGAGACACCGATCGTGGCCGACGAGGTGATCCGCGCCGCGGCCGCCAAGGGTGTGCTGGTGGGGGCGGTCGGCCGGCGCCGGATCCGCTGCGTCACCCATCGCGACGTCGACACCGCCGCGGTGCGACGCGCCGCCACCGCGCTGAGTACGCTCTTCGAGGACCTGGCCACCGCCGCTCGCTGACCGCAAAAAAAGAAGGGCCCCACCCTGCGGTGGGACCCCTCTTGCTACGACGTGGTCAGCTGCTCGCCGGTGTCGGCGACGCTGCGGCCGCGGCCGGGGCTGACGCCGCCTTGCGGACGCCGCGGCGCGCGCCGACGCGCCCTGTCGCCCTCTTGGCGGTCGACTTGCGGGCCGCCGACTTGCGCTTGGCGGTCGACTTGCGGGCTGTGGTCGCGCGCTTGGCGGCGCCCTTCCGTGCCGAGCTCGAGCGGCGCTTGGCTGTGGTCGCGCGCTTGGCCGCGCCCTTCCGTGCCGAGCTCGAGCGGCGCTTGGCTCCGGTCGCGCGCTTGGCAGCGCCCTTCCGTGCCGCGGTCGAGCGGCGCTTGGCTGTGGTCGTGCGCTTGGCGGCGCCCTTCCGGGCTGTGCTCGAGCGGCGCTTGGCTCCGGTCGCGCGCTTGGCGGCGCCCTTCCGTCCCGCAGCCTTGCGGCGAGCGGTGGTTGCCTTGCGCGTCGCGGTGCCCTTGCGTCCCGCGGCCTTGCGGCGAGCTGTGGTTGCCTTGCGGGTCGCGGTGCCCTTTCGTGCTCCGGCGCGGCGCTTGGCGGTGCCTGCGCGCTTGCGCGTGGCGCGGCGCTTGGCGGTGCCGCCGGTCACTCGGCTGGCGGCCTTGCGAATCTCGCTCTCGAGGCGGGAGACGCTCTTCTCAAGTCCGGCGAGCCGCTTCTCCAGTTCGGCTACGGGCAGTGCCTTGACGAGTCCTTGCACCGCTTTGACGAGGTTGTTTCCGCCACCGCGGCGAGCCGTGGTGGTTGCGCGTTTCACAGTGCGGCTGACTGCTTTGTTCAGTCCGCCTCTGCGTCGTCTGGTCCTGGCCATATCGTCCGGGCCTCCTTGGTGATGATCGCTTCACTCCGGATCATCACGACGGCTGTTTGTGACAGGAGGTGGTCAAAACCGCCCGTCGGGTCATGCATAGCATGGTGCCTATACATACTCTTGTCAATGTGTGTGCGTATTTGTGACATGTGTGGCGGCATCGACGCGGCATGTTCGCGGCGTGCGCCATCCCTCGGCGGCGCCGCGCACCACCATCGCAACGCCTGCGGCGAGCCCACATGTGCAGCGTTGTCGCGCGCCGCGAAGGCACCCACAGCGCGCCGCCGAGAACACGGCGCAGGTGCGCGTCGCGGCGTCCGCCGAGCATCCGCCGCGACGCGATCGCTGCAACTGCGCGGCATCGCGAACACGCCACGGACCCACGAGGCGAGCCCATCAGAGATAGCGATGCGAGAGCACTGTCCCACGAGGAGAGCCCATCAGAGATAAGGTGTGGCCCATGACCGAAGTCGTGCAGGGAAGCGCAACCCTGGCCATCGCGCAGCACAACTTCGACAGAGCCGCCAAGCAGCTCAAGCTCGACCCCTCGCTGGCGGCAGTGCTGCGCGAGATCAAGCGCGAGCTCATCGTCCATTTCCCCGTCGAGATGGACGACGGCAGCTTCCAGGTCTACACCGGCTTCAGGGTCCAGCACAACATCGCCCTCGGCCCCGCCAAGGGCGGTTTGCGCTACCACCCCGACATGACGCTCGCCGACGCGCGCGCGCTGGCCATGTTCATGACCTGGAAGGCGGCGGTGGTGGGGCTTCCCTTCGGTGGTGCCAAGGGCGGCGTCATCGTCGATCCCAAGGCGCTCAGCGCCACCGAGCGCGAGCGACTCACCCGCCGCCTCACCACCGAGCTGTCGCTGATCCTCGGTCCCGACCGCGACATCCCCGCGCCCGACATCGGCACCGGCCCGCAGGAGATGGCGTGGATCATGGACACGCTGTCGATGCACGCCGGCTACTCCGTGCCCGCGTCGGTGACGGGCAAGCCCGAGGTCATCGGCGGCTCGTACGGACGCACCGCCGCCGTCGGCCGAGGTATCACCACGGTCGCGGTGCAGGCGCTGCGCGACTCGGGCATCGACCCGGCAGGCGCAACCGCAGCGATCCAGGGTTTCGGCCAGGTCGGCTCGTCGACCGCGCAGCTGCTCGCCGCGGCCGGCATCCGCGTCGTCGCGGTGTCGGACAGCCGCGGTGGCGTGTACAGCGGCGCCGGCGTCGATGTCGACGCGCTCACCGCGCTCAAGGAGGAGGGCGGCGCACTCGGCGATTACGGCGGCGCGGAGACCGTGACCAACGACGAGCTGCTCATGCTGTCCGTCGACCTGCTGGTGCCATGTGCGCTCGAGGCGCAGATCACCGGCGTCAACGCCGCACGGGTGAACGCCAGGGTCATCGCCGAGGGCGCCAACGCCGCCATCGATCCGGAGGGCGACGACATCCTCGCCGACCGCGACGTACTGATCGTCCCCGACATCCTCGCCAACACGGGCGGGGTGGTGGTCTCCTACTTCGAGTGGGTCCACGACCTCCAGGCGTTCTTCTGGGCCACCGGAGAGGTCAATGCACGGCTGCGCGAGGTGATGGTGCGCAGCTATGACGCGGTGCGCGCCCGCTCGCAGTCCGAGCGCATCTCGCTGCGCGAGTCGGCCTATCAGATCGCGGTCGCCAAGGTCGCCGCAGCCACGGAGGTGCGCGGAATTTATCCGTAGCTGATCAGGCCGTGGCCGGCCGGCTGACCCCGATGGGGTTGGGGTACATCAGGCCACCGGGTCCCTCCAACCGCGACGCCAGCGGCGCCAGCAACTGGAACAGCCGCTTGCGCCGCTCCTCCCCCAGGTGATCCCAGGGTTCTGCCGCGAGCCGATCCGTCAGGTCCTCGACCGCGGCGCGCGTCGCTTCGCCGGCATCGGTGAGCCGGCCCTCTTCGTCGAGCAGCCCCCGCTGCTGCAGTCGTTGTTCACCCTGCGCCCACTCCTCGTCGGTCCATCCGCGCAAGCTGCGCAAGGTGGTCGCGTCGATGCCCTTGCCGACCGCCACCGCCGTGACCAGCGCTGCCAGCCCGTCGAGGCCGTGCGCGGTCAGCGCCGCGACATGACCGTCGAACCTGTGCTCGCGCAGCAGTGTGCACGCGTGCCACAGCGCGAGGTGTGGAGCGGTGGGCACGGGCAGGCCCGCATGGCCGGCGAAGAGAGGCCGGCCGTCGGCGCGGAGGTGGGCAGCGGCTTGCAGCGCGAGCTCCGCCGCCTCAGCCACCGCTGCAGACTCGGTGTCGTCGCCCCACAGCCGCCGCAGCGCCGCGTCGACGGCGGCGAGCCGCGCCGCGAGCACGCGCTCGGGGCTCGAAAATTGCCACGCGTCGGGGATGGCGCGACGCACCATCGCCGGCTGGAAGTTGTGGAAGACGGCGACCACCACCTCGGGACCGACCGCTCCCATCGGCGCGGAGCGCGAGGCGAAGTAGCCCATCCAGCCGCCGCGCAGCCCCGCGCCCGCGAACTGTTCGCGCGACTCCGGAGCGAAGTAGACGATGTCGTGGATCGGCTCGAACAGCGTCCACGCCCGGCGCGGCACGCTCTGCATGGTCTTCACCCTCCACATCATGCCCGCACGCGAATAGAGGGTGAGGTCCCTTGGCTGACCAGGCACGACGGTGCGCCGTCGCGGCCGATCCGCCCTCCACACCACATGTGGGGCCCTCCGGTGGCGCAGGCACAAGATGCTGCGCTGGGGGGTGCCGGGCCGCTTCGCTGCCTGCTACACTGCCTTGATGGTGGGGTTGCCGATGCCCGCTCTTATCACCACCCAGCCAGCAGTGTGCCGCGCTGGGTGTTTCTGTCTCTGGGCGTTGATCGGGAGGTCGAATGGAGATCGAGCTCGGTAGGGGAAAGATGGCGCGGCGGGCCTACGGCTTCGACGAGGTGGCGCTGGTGCCCGGCCGGGTGACCATCAACCCCGAGGAGATCGATGTCAGCTTCGCGCTCAACGGGTCGACGTTCGCGATCCCCTTCCTGGCGGCGGCCATGGACGGCGTCGTCGACGTCGCGTTCGCCCGCGAGATGGGCCGGCTTGGCGGCCTCGCAGTGCTCAACCTCGACGGCGTGCAGACCCGCTACGAGGACCCGAGCGGCGTCCTCCGCGAGATCGCCGCCTCCAGCCCGCAGGAGATCAACGTCCTCCTCCAGAGGATCTACTCGGCGCCGGTGCAGGAT
>CATPAP010000070.1 GCA_955651875.1 Candidatus Dormiibacterota bacterium | reverse complement strand
GTCATGAGGATTCCCACGAGGAGCGATGCGATCCGCTCAGGTGACTGTCGCGGCGTGCACAGATAGAGCGTGCCGCGCGCGCGGAGAAATCGATCAGGGTCGAAGCCGGAGGTCAACGCTGACGCCGCCACCGCGCGCTCGTTGAAGACGCTGAAGATGCGCATCACAGTGGAGAAGACGGTGCCGCGTTCCTTTTCCGGTCGCTGGTCGATCGAGGCGAGCATGGCGAGCGCCCTCTGCGGGTCGGCGTCGCGTCCCGGTTGCGTGGCCGCGAGCTCCGCGAGCAACGCCGTCGGCTCGTCGAGGTTGAAGCTGTGGATCCAGTCGCGCACGTCGACGATGCTGGGGTCGCTCGCGGCTGCGGTGTACAGCAACGGTGCGATCAGCAGCTTGCCGGACTCCGCCCAGTGCGCCCAGTCGTTGTCGCCGCGGCCGCCGCCCTGCTGCAGCCCGGCGCACAGCCAGGCGGCCACCGTCCAGGCGACGTCGAGGACCTCGCAGCCGGCGAGCGGTGACCAGGTCACGGAATCGGCGCGCCCGCCGACCTCGCCGGTGGGGTCGTAGACGGATACGGGTCCGATCGACGCCCGCTGCGCGGCGGTGAGGTCGACAAGCTCGCTCTTCGTCGACGTGACGATCGCCGCGCCGTCCCATTCCAGCAGGTTGGGCACAACGAGTCCTGATGTCTTGCCGCTGCGCGTCGGTCCGATGACCAGCACCGACGTCTCCGGCTGCGTCGCGATGAGATGCGCGCCGCGCCGGCCGAGGATCAGCGAGCCGGGACGGGCGCGGCGCACCTGCAGGGGCCTGAGGTCGCGCCACGTGGCCCAGCGCGAGGTGCGCTGCAGACGACCCGGAAACAGCAGCACGGCCGCGCCGACGCCGGGTATGCCGCCGGCCCACATCAGCAGCGCGCCGCCGACTGCAGCGAGCATGGCCAGAAGCGCGGCAACGATGAACGCGACGAAGAGCCACACGTGCACAGGCGCCGTCGCGCCGACGAGGTGCCACCACACCACCGCGTTCCCGTCGGCGCGGTAGAGGCCGACCAGCCGCGCTGGGTTGACAAAGTCGAGCGGCGAGACATCGGGATGCCCGCCCGACACCGTGGCCGCACCGGTGAGTAGCAACCAGGGCAGCAGCCACGCCGCGAGCACGACGACGACCACGATCAGGTCTCCGCGCCGCGACCGTGCACGCGGCACCGCACCGTTGCCCACGCGCCCACGCTAGGGGCACCGCATGGACGGGCGGCGGACAACGGCTGCTAGCGTTCCGGCGTCAGCGGGTCTGCCGGGTCTGCATTGATACTTGCGGGACGACGTGCCGACCTTGCCGATGCTCCGCCTCTGGGCTGAGCAACCTGTTATCGGAACCTCAACCGATAGAGATGGCAAGTTGAGGCGCGCGACATGGGTACGATTCCTCGTCAGCCGCGCCTGCGTAGTTCAACGGATAGAACGGCTCTCTCCTAAAGAGCAGATCTAGGTTCGATTCCTAGCGCGGGTACGCTAACCCCGACCGCGGACGAAGTAGCCGCCGCCGCCGAATAGGAGAAGCACAGCCAGGATGATGAGAATGACCGGCATCGACGTGGCAACTCCCGCAGGCTCCGCCCCGCGCTGTGGGGACTGAAGGTGGCCTGCCAGCGCTGACTGTAGCACTTTGTGACATCTCGCGGGGGATAGAACCTTCTACCGTGCCACTCATGTGGCGCCCGCACGGCATACTGCGCGCGCAACGAAACCACACGGGGGGCGACCATGACGCCGGATGAACCCGGAACACCTCCACCGACCGGTTCGCCCCCACCGCCGACCTATCCCGGGGCCCCTGGGACCAGCGCGAGGCCGGCCGGCGCGCGCAAGCGTCGCCGCCCGCTGTTGTGGCTCTTCATCGTCCTGATCATCGGCATCCTCCTGGGCCTCGGCGGCGGCTACCTGCTCTTCAACAACAAGAACGTCAAGATCACGACCTCAGTGACGCCGACGCCGAGTGCCACGGCTACCGCCGTAGCCACTGCCACCTCGGCCGCCACCCTGCCGCCTGTGCAGACACCCGCACCAGTCGCGCAGGGTGTGGTGCCCTGCCCGGTGGCGACGCCGCTGGGCCAGCACCCGCTCGGGTCCCCCGGCAACCCAGGGCAGGGCCAGAAGCAGGACGCCACGCTCGACTTCTGCGGCGCGGGCAACGCCACCATCCCCACCGGGACCACCCGTTTCATGACCCCCGGCAACTGGGGCCTCGGTATCGCGGACAGCTGTCCCGTGGGATCCTCGGGCGAGGGCGGCATGGGCACCGTGCTGACCGTCAACGAACTTCTGCTCGGCGGAACGCAGGGGCCGGACAACGCGACCGAGGGAGGCGACTGGGCCGACAGCGGTTCCGTCCTGATGCCGACCGGCGGCAACTATCGGCTGCGGGTGACGACGGTCTCACCGTCGTGTGTCTGGCGGATCAACATCTACCCCTCCTTCTGACCAGTCCGCACTGCACGGCTGATCGCTGGATGCAGGAGGGACGCCGGCTAGATGCGCGCCGTCAGCGTGGCGAGCCCGTCGCCAATGAGATCGGCGAGCCCCGGCCTTCGGCCGGTGATGGCCAGGATGATCGAGGCGAGGGGGCCGCTCACCTCGGGCCCGCTGGCCGCTGACCACTCGACGTCGGTGGCACGCAGGGTGAGGCCCGCCGCGCGTCGCTTTCCACCGATGAGCAGGTTCGACCGGCGATAGAAGTTCGCAGTTGTCTTCAGCGCCTCGTCCGAATACTTGTGGTGGATGCCCAGCGGGCGGCGGATGTCCTCACCGTGCACCACCACCTCGCCGACCATCGCGTCGACCGGACCGGGAGGATGGGTTTCCGCCGAGAGGTGCGTCTCGAAGATGGCCAGCGCATCGCGCCCATCCCGGCCCCGCTCCAATGCGAGCTCCTTCGCCTGCATGGCGTTGAAGCGGAAGCCGGAGCCGATGAACTTGGCGAAGAAGCGGCCCGGTGTCATCCTCGCGGTGGCCGTCATGTGTGCGAGCACGTCGCGAACCGACCAGTCCGCGCAGAGCGAGGGGGTCGCCCATTGCTCCTCGGTCACCTCACGCAGGTCAGCGACAAGCGCCACACGCTCAGCGTGAATGATCGGCCATGGATCCGCGGCCATCTGCGCACCCCCTTGAGAGCGCCGAGTGTAGCCCGGTGGTGCGGCTGCGCGCAGCGCTCGCGCCAGCGTGTTGTGTTCTTGCGGTGACCGCTGCACACATCGCCACCAGCGTGCCACGCTGCGGCCGTGCCCAACCGCCTCACCAGCGTCCCACATCGCCCGGTTCCACCGATGGGACCCCTGATGGCGCCGATCGTGTCGGTCGCCGACCTCTTCATGGCCTTGATGCTGTCCCGGCCAGGGGGTCTCTCCCTGCGCAACTCCTGGGTGACCCCGGCGAGCCTGTGGCTGTCGGCGCTCTCCACCCTCGTGGCCCTGCTCCTTGCCGGCGAGCTCATCCACCGCAGCGGGGTGCCGTCGTGGCTCGGCGCGGTCGCCCTTGTCATCCTTGCGGTGGGCAGCGCGGCGGTGGTGGCGGTCGGCGTCGCCCAACGCCGATCTCCGCGTCGCTGACCGATGCCGGGCAGGTCCCGTGCTCGGTGGTGCGCCGTATAGTCCGGCGAATTGGCGCACCGGCAACCGCAAGGGGAGTCCTCACCGATGACACCTGACGAGATCAAGTCCGCCATCACGGGTTGGTGCAGCCAGGGCACGGATATCCAGCTCGTCGAGGACCGGTCGGATCCGGGCGCCGATTTCGTGCTCGGACTGCGCGCTGCCGTGCACGGCTCTGCTGGAACTGTGCCCGTGGAGGTGCGCCTCGATCAGGGCGGCGACAGGGTGACGGTCACCTCGACGTCGACCGCCGTCGCCGGCGTCGACGCAATCCGCTCCCTCCTCGACCGCCGTCCCGCATCCGTGTATGGCGATGTCGAGGTCGGCAGCACCGTGCTCACCGGCCACGTATACACAGACGGCTTCAGCCGGCACACCTTCATGCGCACCGT
>CATPAP010000069.1 GCA_955651875.1 Candidatus Dormiibacterota bacterium | reverse complement strand
GCGCATGGAGCGCATCAGGCCCCAGCCCCCCATGCCCATGTGCATGCCCATCTGAAAGCTCCGTGCCCGTTGGTGGAGCTTCGAGCATGACACCTCCGCGCGATCCGTCCGTCCCGCGGACAATGGCGGCCCGGATCAGGGCAGAGCTGGTACCACTTCGAGAACCACTTTGCCGAGCTTGTCGCCGGCTGCGAAGCGGTCGTAGGCCCCCTGGACGTCCTCCAGCGAGTAGGTCGCGGCGATGGGCACGCTCAGCCGCCCGTCGGCCAGCGCGGGCAGGACCTCGGCCTCGATCCGGCGCGCACACACGGCCTTCTCCTCGAGGGAACGGGCTCGGAGCGTCGAGGCCATCAGCAGCCCGCGCTTGCCCATCAGGACGCCCAGGTCGATCTCCGCCCGCGCGCCGGCGCCGATGCCGATCACCACGATCCGCCCGCAGAGCGCGAGCGCCTCGAGGTTGCCCGCCAGGTTCGGCGCGCCGACGAGCTCGAGGATGACGTCGAAGGGACCGTGGGTGGTGAACTCGTCTGGTGCGATCACCAAGTTCGCACCGAGCCTCGCCACATCAGGGCGCAGCCGTTGCGAACGGACGCTGGCGCAGACGTGAGCGCCGGCGAGGTGGGCGAGCTCCACCCCTGCGATGCCGACGCCACCCGCAGCGCCGTGGATGAGCACACGCTCTCCCATGCGGAGGCTCGCCTGCGTGAAGAGGGCGTCGTGCGCGGTGGTGAATGTCTCCGGGAAGCCACCTGCCTGCGCCCAGTCCACGCCGTCTGGGACGCGCATCAGCAGACGCTCGTGCACCACCGCGAGCTCGGCCTGGCCGCCGCCGCCGACCACCGCCATGACGCGGTCTCCGGCCCTGAACCTCGTGGCTGACCGGCCGAGCGCGACCACCTCGCCGGCCAGCTCCATGCCGGGGATGTCCTGAGGACTCCCAGGGGGCGCCGGGTAGAGACCCCTGACCTGGAGAAGGTCGGCGCCGTTGATGCCGGCCCCGTGCACACGGACGAGCACCTCGCCGGCTCCGGGCTGCGGATCAGGATGCGCGGCGACGGCGAGCCGGTTGTCGACGATGGTGGCTGCACGCACGTCGCGCAGGGTACCGCCGGTGGTGGTGGTCCACCGCAGCCGCGGCACGCCGGAGCCCACCGCTACCATGCATCCGGCCGTACCGACCGCGGCATCCGCTTTGCGGACTCACCTCACAGGGAACTTGATGATGCTGCCCGTCCTGCGCGCGGCTGCGACCGCCGGCCTTGCCACCACCCTACTGGCGGGCTGCGGTTCCTCGACAGCCCATTCGCCCACCGCGTCGTCTGCTGCCGCTGTCACGTCGCCGGCTGCGAGCGCGAGTGCCACTGCCAACCGGGCGCTGTCGGTGGCGCTGGGCTACCGTGATCTTCCTTCGGCGTTGCCGTCGATGAGCCAGGTCGGGGACGGGCTGCTGGGCAGCACCCCCAACACTGATGCACGTGTGTTCGGCACCTCGGACAACAGGACTCGCATGGAGGTCGACCTCGCGCTCGACACCGGCGCCGGCGCGGCGTCGGCCGACTACGCGCCGTACAACAGCGCAGCGGCCAAGCAGGTGGCGACCCAGACGACCACGTCGACCCCGAGCATCGGCTCGCAGGCCAACGAGTACGTCGGCACCGACAACAGCGGCCGCAACATCGTTGCCATCGCCTTCGTTCAGGGTTCGGTCCTCTGCGTGGTCACCTACGTATCGACCAGCGCTGCCGATGCAGCCGCGGTCGAGAGCGTGGCCACCGCACAGGCGCAGAAGATCAGCGCCGCGAACCTGTGATCACCTAAGGGAAGTTTATGAACTGGCCTCTGTTCTGGCTGTTGCTCCACATCGCGGCGGCGATCATCGCCTTCGGGCCGACGTTCGTCTTTCCGCTGATGGAACCGACCCTCAAGTCGAGACCGGCCGGTCTCGGTTTCGCGATGCTCCTGAGCGAGAAGATGGAGAGGGGGTTGATCATCCCGGTGGCGTTGACGATGGCGGTCAGCGGCACCGGTCTGATCGTCTCCGAAGGCCTCGACTTCTTCAGGAACCGGTGGTTGCTCGCCGCCATCGTGCTCTACGTCATGGCAGTCTGCGTCGCGCTCTTCAACCAGGTCCCGGCGACCGCCAAGCTGGTGGAGTTGACCAGGACGCCCGGCCCGCCCACTGCGGAGATCCTCGCGCTGCTCCGTCGCAACAAGATAGGCGGGATGACGCTCACCGTCCTGCTGCTGACCATCATCTTCCTGATGGTGATCAAGCCGGGCGGGCTGGCCTGAGCCTAGGGAACCCGAACCGGCATGATGATGCAGAGGTAGTCGTCGCGCCCTGAGGGCCTGATCACGCCGGGTTGCAGCGATCCGTTGAAGCTGAGCTGCACCTCGTCGGAATCCAGGACGCTGAGCGCGTCGAGGACGTAGCGCGCGTTGAAGGCGATCTGGACGTCGTCGCCCTTGACGTTGGCGCTGAGCGGCGCCTCGTCATCGCCGACCTCGGCGGTCTGCGCCACCAGGGTCAACGTGTTGTCTCCAACCCGCAGGCGCACCGGGTTGGCGGCGTCGCGCGCCAGCACCGACGCCGTCTTCGCCTCGCGGAGCAGCGACGCGGTGGGCAGCTTGACGGTGGTCGTCGACTCGCCGGGGATGACCTGGGCGTAGTTGGGATAGTTGCCCTCGATGAGGCGCGACGAGATCGCCACGTCCTTGAGGCTGAAGAAAACCTGGTTGCGCTGCTCGCTGAAGCTGATCGCCACCGTCGGTCGGTTGGGGTTCACCGCACGGGCCACCTCGCTGAGGTGACGCGAGGGGACGATCACCGATCCCGAGAAGGGCTTGTCGCCGCTGGAGCTCACGTCGAGAGTCTTGACCGCGAGCCGGTGACGGTCCGTGGCCGCCAGGGTGAGGCGGTCGCCGTCGACCTGGAAGAGCACGCCGGTGAGCACGGGAGAGGCCTCGTCGCCACTCGCCGCCATCGCCGTCTGTGACACCGCGTTGGCGAACACCGCGGCGTCGAGCTCGATGGCGGTGTCGCCATCGCGCGCGGGCAGCGGTGGGAACTCCACGGCGTCGATGCCGTGCAGGTTGGTGCGGTGCACCCCGCAGCTCAGGCGCAGGACCTGGGTGTTGGCGTCGAGCTCCATGGTGCATGGCGCCTCCGCGAGGGAGGCGACGTACTCAGCCAGCAGGCGCGCTGGAACGGTGGTGCGACCATCGAGCTCCACCTCGGACGGAACCGTCGCCGCCATGGTGAGGTCGAGGTTGGTGGCCGTGACTCGCAGACCTCCGTCGGTGGTCTCGAGGAGCACGTTGCCGAGCACGGGCAGGGTGGATCGTGGGGAGACTGCACGAGAGACGAGCGATAGTGCTGCGCTGAGCGCGGATGGGGAGACGGAGCACTTCATGCTGCCAAGAACCTCACGATGTGGCGGTTTGTCACCAGACTCATTTAAGAATGCGGACAGAGTCTTGAATTAGTCGTAGTACCTAGTGGGAGCCATTTGGGGGATAACCGAGCAAACCCCTGAGCGCGCAAGGGAAACCGCGCGGGACAACCTGTGCGTGACGAGCCCCGGGAGGCGTCGTGGTGCGCGTTGGCCGGCGACCGGCCGGCTGCGCACAGCTTGCGACGCACATATCCACAGCACTCTCCCCGTCGCCTATCAGTGTGCGTGGAGCCGCTGGCGGATCTGGCGCAGGTCGCCCTGTAGGCGCACGTCCTCGAGGGCGAGGTCGGTGATCTTCTCGATGGCGTGCAGGGCAGTGGTGTGGTCACGGCCGCCGAACGCGGTGCCGATGACCGGCAGGGAGGACTCCGTCTCCTCACGCACGATGTACATGGCCACCTGGCGCGGGAAGACGATGTGCTTGTCGCGACGCTTGCCCTTCATCTCCTCGACCGAGATGTTGAAGTACGACGCCACCGTCTCCTGGATCACCGCGATGCTCACCGGGGTGATGTCGCCGACCGGGATGATGTCGCGAAGGATGGTCTGGGCGGCCTCCAGCGTGACCGGGTGGCCGGCGATCGACGCATGGGCGAGCACCCTGATGAGGGCGCCCTCGAGCTCGCGGATGTTGCGCTGGATCTTGTGGGCGATGAAGCTGCACACCTCGTCGGGCACGAGCGAGCTGTGCACCCCGAGCTTGGTGTTGAGGATGGCGAGGCGGGTTTCGAAGTCAGGGGGCTGGATGTCGGCCATCAGGCCGCCCTCGAACCGGCTGCGCAGGCGATCCTCGAGGGTGGGGATGTCCTTGGGAGGCCGATCGCTGCTCACCACGATCTGCTTCTGGATCTCGTGGAGCGCATTGAAGGTGTGGAAGAACTCCTCCTGGGTGCGGTCCTTGCCGGCCAGGAACTGGATGTCATCGATGAGCAGGACGTCGACGGTCCGGTAGCGCATCCGGAAGTCGGAGGTGCGGTTCTCCTGGATGGAGCCGATCATCTCGTTCATGAACTTCTCTGAGGTGATGTAGGCCACCTTCGGAGGGCGGCGGTGGCCGGCGCGCACCGCGTGGCCGATGGCGTGCATGAGGTGCGTCTTGCCAAGTCCGACGCCCCCGTACAGGAAGAGCGGGTTGTACGCCTTGCCCGGAGCATCGGCGACAGCCTGGCACGCGGCGTGAGCGAAACGGCTGCTGTTGCCGACCACGAATGTCGAGAACATGAAGTTGGGATTGAGGCGCGTCGCGTTGCTGCCATCGCCGGCAGATTCTCCGACGATGCCATAGGCGGGCTCGGGCTCGTCGGCGATCGGAGTCGGCTCGTCCGGCGGTGGGCCGGCGGCCGGGTCGACGGTGATGATCACCACGCAGTCGCGGGAGATGAGACCGCTGATGGTTTCGCGGATCACCGCCGCGTAACGCTCGATCAACCAATCGCGGGCCAATCGGGTGGGGACACCGATGGTGAAGGTGTGGCCGTCGCTGTCGACGAGAACTGCGTTGGCCAGCCAGGTTTCGTAGCCCGGCCGCGCCAGCTGGAAGCGCAACTCCTCCTGCGCCGCCTGCCAGGTCTGCTGGTGCTCGGCCACCGCGGCCGCCTGGGCATCGATGTCCGCAGGCGCAGTCTCAGCCACGTCGCGGGGAATGCCCGTCGCAGACAAATCGTTTCCCCTGTTGCGGAT
>CATPAP010000068.1 GCA_955651875.1 Candidatus Dormiibacterota bacterium | reverse complement strand
GCCTCCTTCTCGACCAACCCGGCGTACTTCGACGGCGAGAAGATCGTCGAGCTTGCCGTCGAGGGGGGCTGCAACGCGGTGGCGTCGACGTTCGGCGTGCTCGGCTCGGTGGCCCGGCGCTGGGCGCACCGCATCCCGTTCATCGTGAAGCTCAACCACAACGAACTGCTCACCTACCCCAACCGCTTCGACCAGACCATGTTCGGCAACGTGCAGCAGGCCTGGGAGATGGGGGCGGTGGCGGTCGGCGCCACCATCTACTTCGGCTCCGCCGAGTCGATGCGGCAGCTCCAGGAGGTGAGCGAGGCCTTCCACGAGGCGCACGAGCTCGGCATGGCCACGGTGCTCTGGTGCTACCTGCGCAACAACGCCTTCAAGAAGGACGGCGTCGACTTCCACACCGCGGCCGACCTCACCGGCCAGGCCAACCACATGGGCGTCACCATCCAGGCCGACATCATCAAGCAGAAGCTGCCCACCAACAACGGCGGCTTCGCCGCGCTGAACTTCGGCAAGACCGCGGCCGCGGTCTACGACAAGCTCAGCAGCGACAACCCCATCGACCTCACCCGCTACCAGCTGCTCAACTGCTACGCGGGGCGCTCCCCGCTCATCAACAGCGGTGGAGAGTCCAAGGGCGTAGGCGATCTCGCCGATGCCGTACGCACCGCGGTGGTCAACAAGCGTGCCGGCGGCACGGGACTGATCACCGGCCGCAAGGCTTTTCAGCGCCCGACGGCCGAGGGCATCGAGCTTCTCAACGCCGTGCAGGACGTGTATCTGCTGGACGCGGTCACCGTCGCGTGATCGACGAGAAGACCGCGGAGGGCGACAGCGAGCTGGCGGCTCCGGCCGCTGGGCAGGCGGAACCCGCAGCCGACCTGCACCCTGCCGATGCAGCCGGCGCGCAGCTCGACGGAGAGGACGAGGTGCTGCGCACCGGAAACCGCTCGCGACCGAGCAACGCGGTGCTGCTGCTCGCCGCCATCCTCGTGGCCGCTCTCGCCAACCTGGTGGTGGGCTGGTTCGTGCTCGGCGCCACCACCCAGGTGCGCGACCAGTACACCATCGCCAACGGGTTGCAGCGCTGCCTTATCCGCGCCCAGCTCAACGAGAACAGCACCACCGACCCCAACGGCACTGCCTACAAGGCCGCGGTCCAGACATGCATCAACAAGTGACGCCGGCCTGAGCACCTGGCGCCGGCCGGGGAACGTCAGCCCTTCCTGAGCTCGTGCCGAGCGATCGATTGCAGGTGCACCTCGTCGGGACCGTCGAGGATGCGCAGCGCCCGGGTCCAGGCGTACATGCGGGCCAGCGGGAGGTCGTTGCTCATGCCGGCGCCGCCGTGCACCTGGATGGCGCGGTCGACGATGTCACACGCCACCTGGGGGGCCGCCACTTTGATGGCGGCGATCTCCGTCCGTGCACCCTTGGTGCCCTCGGTGTCCATCAGCCACGCGGCCTTGTGACAGAGCAGCCGGACCTGCTCGAGCTCCACCCGCGAGCGCGCGATCGCCTGCTGGACGACACCCTGCTCGGCGAGCTGCTTGCCGAACGCGATTCGCGTCCGGGCGCGCTCGCACATCAGCGCCAGCGCGCGCTCCGCGGTGCCGATGACGCGCATGCAGTGGTGGATGCGTCCCGGACCGAGCCGTGCCTGCGCGATGGCGAAGGCCGAGCCGCGCTCGCCGATCAGCTGTCCGGCGGGCACCCGCACCTCCTCGTACGTCACCTCGCAATGCGCGCCGGGGTCGTCGTAGCCGAACACCTTGAGCTGGCGCACGATGGTCACGCCCGGAGCGTCCATCGGCACCAAGACGAACGAGTGTCGGCGATGCGGATCCGCGTCGGGATCGCTGAGACCCATGAGGAGCGCGACGCGCGCCAGCGGATGCGCTGCCCCGCTCGTCCACCACTTGCGCCCAGTGATGATGTAGCTGTCTCCGTCCTCCTCGATGCGCGTGCTGATGTTGGTGGGATCGCTGCTCGCGACGTCGGGCTCGGTCATGGCGACGCACGAACGGATCTCGCCGGCGAGCAGGGGCTTCAGCCATTGCTCCTGCTGTTCGGCTGTCCCGAAGAGCGCGAGCACCTCCATGTTGCCGGTGTCCGGGGCTGAGCAGTTGATCGCCTCTGGTGCGATCAGGCTGTGCCCGGTGATCTCCGCGAGCGGCGCGTACTCGAGGTTGGTGAGGCCCGCGCCAAAGCGCTCGCCGGGAAGAAAGAGGTTCCACAGCCCGCGCGTCCGGGCTTCACGCTTGAGGTCCTCCATGATCGGCGGGATGTGGTGCGGGATGGTCTCAGCCGAGAACTCAGCCCAGTACCGTTCCTCGGCGGGAAAGACCCGCATGTTCATGAAATCCCAGAGCTGCTCACGGAGCTCGACGACACGGGGCGAGTACGCGAAGTCCATTCAGCCTCCTCCAGAGAGCCCGGCGAGGCCTGAGGCACTCGCTCTTTCCAATGCACGATCGACGATCAGCGGTACGGCAGGGCCCATCGTCTCGAATCCCTCACCCACGGTCATGCCGAGCAGAAATCTCGCGTTGATGCCCTCGGCGATGATCGCCAGCTTGTAGTGGCCGAGGGCCACGTACCACTCGAGGTGGCTGAGGTCGCGACCGCTGCGCGAGGCATAGCTGGCGATCATCTCGTCACGGGTTGGGAAGCCTTCGCCGAGGCTGACCCGGCCGCCCGGCAGCGCTCTCGCGGCGGGATCTGCCGAGTCGGTCACCCAGTACACCACCAGCAGGCCGAGGTCACAGAGTGGATCACCGACGGTGCTCATCTCCCAGTCGACGACCGCGGCGATCGTGCCCGGATCGTCGCGCGCGTAGATGACGTTGTCGAACCGGTAGTCGCCGTGCACGATGCCCGGCGCGGACTGGATGGGAAGCGCGTCGAGGAGGCGCTGATGGAGCTCGTCGATGGCGGGCAGATCGCGCGTCTTCGACGCCTCCCACTGCTGCCACCAGCGCCGTACCTGACGCTCGAGGAACCCCTGCGGCCGCCCGAAATCGGCGAGCCCGACGTCCGCTGGAACCACCGCATGGAGGGTGAGCAGAGTGTCGATGAGCGCCGCCGCCATCGCCTCGCGCGTCGCCGCCGTGGCCGGCCACTCCGGTGGCAGGCGGTCGCGCACCACGCAGCCGTCGATGTAGTCCATGACGTAGAACGGTGCGCCGATGACCGCCGCGTCCTCGCAGAGGACCACCGCGCCGGGAACGGGGATGCCGGTGTCCTGCAGCGCGCTGATCACACGCCACTCGCGCGCCATGTCGTGGGCGGTGGGGAGCACGTGGGCAAGCGGTGGGCGCCGCAGCACCCAACGGTGCGCACCGTCGGTGACCCTGTACGTCAGGTTGGAGCGGCCGCCGGGGATCACCTCGCCGCGGAGTGGGCCGGCGGTATGCACCCCGTGTGACGCCAGGAAAGCCTCCACCGCGGACAGGTCGAGGCCGGGCGGACTCTCCATGGCGCGGCAAGCCTACCGGCTGCCCCGCGCCGGCCGCGCGGCATACACTGCGATCAATCGAATGGCGTGGCGACGAGGGGCTGGTGTGTCAGGCAACGACGGCGGTGGACAGGGCACGCGCGAGGACCCTTGGCGGCTGACGACCCCGAGCGGCTCCTCGAAGTACCAGATGTACCGTGCCGCCTCCGGCGATCCGCCCGCGCTGGTGTGCCAGGTCGGCACCACCCAGCTTCGTTACCACCTCAGCGCCATCGAGGATCTCCACGCCTGGCTCAAGGAGCAGGGCGGCTGGGTGCCGCTGGGCAGCGCCGACGAGCAGAAACCGGCGACCGACGGCACCGTGGAGGCTTGGGGGCGGTCCGCCGACAATCCCGTCGGCGGCTGGTATGGCCTCAAGAAGGGGCTGCGCGGTCGTTTCGGCATGTACCTGCCCCCGTTGCTCGAGGCTCTCGGGCTGGCCGAGGTCGAGCACAACCCTCGCAACAACCGGATTCGAGCTCTCTAGGCTCCGGTGCCTGGCCGCCTACTCCGGTAGCTGGCTAGGGCGGTCGCGACGGTGGCGCCGCCGCACCTCGGCGACCCGCAGGCGGAACACCGCCCGCTCCAGCATCACCGCGAAGGAGACGACGGAGAGCGCGATCAGCAGCCAGAGCACCCATTCCGCGGAGCTGAGGGTGACGCGCAGCAGCTTCGAGG
>CATPAP010000067.1 GCA_955651875.1 Candidatus Dormiibacterota bacterium | reverse complement strand
GAGGGCGGACGACCACAGCATTGTAGGAGTCCGGGCGCCGGTCACCGATCAGGTCGTTGCGCGGGGTGCGGCTCCTCGCCGACGTCACGCTGTCGAGATCCACATCGGCGACGAGAAGGGTGTCCTCCTCGGGACCGGCCGGACCGATGACGGGCCAGCCGTCGGTTCCCACAATGATCGAGCAGCCCAGGAAGCGCACGTCGCGCTCCACACCGACGCGGTCGGCGCAGGCGATCACCAGCCCGTTCTGGGCGGCGCTCGCCATGGCCACGATGTCTCCCTGGCAGTAACCGGCGGCGTCGAACAGCTGGCGTTTGAAGGATCCCACCCAGTTGGTTGGCACCGCGACCACCTCGGCCCCGGCGAGGGCGAGGGCGCGCACCGCCTCGGGGAACCAGAGGTCGAAGCAGATCACCATGCCCACGCGACCGAAGGGCAGGTCGACGACCGGGAGCTCCCCGCCGGGCTCGAACCAGGACTTCTCGTCGTTGTAGAGATGCAGCTTGCGGTAGGTGGCGATGTGGCCCTTCGGGCCGAGCAGCACCGCGCTGTTGTGGCGCCGCACACCGGCACGCTCGTTGACACCGACCACGCAGTGCATGCCGCCCTCCGCGCACACCTGGGTGAGCGCCGCCACCAGGTCGCCGGCGGCGGGGTCCTCGGCGCTGGCGGCTGCCTCTGCCTCGGACTCGAACACGTAGCCGCTCGACGCCAGCTCGGGGAGGACGACGAGGTCCACCCGCTCCGCGACAGCGCGCCGCGTCCACGCCACGGCCGCTGCCCTGTTGCCCTCCACGTCGCCGACGTGCGGCGCGTACTGGGCGACGGCGATGCGCACCAACCTGCTCATCTCACTCTCCTGTTCCGTGGACGGCGACCCTGGGCACGCGTGCCGACACGGCGCAGAGCACCTCGTAGGAGATTGTGCCGATCGACGCGGCGATGGCGGCGGCGTCGATGCTGACGCCGTCGTGCTCGCCGAGGAGCACCACGGCGTCACCGCTGCACACTTCCCCCGCTCGGCTGACGTCGAGGATCAGTTGGTCCATGCTGATGCGACCGATCATGGGGCAGAGAGCGCCGCCGACGATGGCGCCGCCGTGGTTGCCGTTGCGCCTGTCGATCCCGTCGGCGTACCCGGCCGCGACGGTGGCGACGCGTGTCCGCCGCTTGGCGATCCACTCCCGCCCGTAGCCGACGCTCTCGCCCCGAGCAACGTTCTTCACCTGGGTGACCACGGCGCAGACGCGCATGGCTGGGCGGACGTCGACGACGCCCTCGCAGTGTGCCGGGGGGTAGCCGTAGAACGCGATCCCCGGCCTGATCATGTCGTGGTGCGTCTCCGGGAGGCGGAGCGCCGCCGCGCTGTTGGCGCAGTGAAGCAGGGCACCGTCGAAGCAATCGCGAAGGGGTGCGACCACTTCGAGGAAACGCTGGTGCTGTGCGACGGTGAACTCAGTCGATGCGTCGTCGGCCGACGCGAAGTGGGTGAAGAGACCGGCGACGACCACGTCGCCTCGCGCCGCAACCAACGCATCGCGCATGTCCTCGACACCCTCGGTCCGCGTGCCCAGCCGGCCCATGCCAGTGTCGAGCTTCCAATGCACGCGCACCGGGCGCGCCTGGTCGTGCGCCGCCATCCGGGCTGCGAGCACGTCCGCGGGAGCGATCACCGCGACATCGACGCCATGGGCGGCGGCCGTCGACATCTCCGACGGCATCGTCCAGCCCGTGTTGACGATCCGTGCGTCGATGCCCCAGCGCCGCAGCTCCACCGCCTCGGTGACCGACGACACGCCAAGCCAGGTCGCACCACCGGCCAGGGCCGCCGTCGCCGCGTGCACGGCGCCGTGACCGTAGCCCCCAGCCTTGACCATCGCCATCACCACGCAGTGATCACCGGCGAGGCGGCGCAGCGCGGCGGCGTTGCTGCTCAGCCGGGCGACATCGACCTCCGCCCACTTCGTGGTCACTGGAGGGAACGCCACGTCCGCGCCGGCCTCGGGGATCATGGTCAGTCGATCGCTCACACCGGACGTGGGCGCATCAGCACGATCGGCGTCTGCTCCTCGCCCTGCCCGAGCGGGTTGTCGAGCACTGCGAGGCGCACATCGGCGACGGGAACGAGAACGCCGCGGCTGGCGCCGAGGATCTCGACGTTGATGTTGTTGGCGTCGACGATGACCACCGGCCAGCCGGTGGCGTCCTCGATGGCCTGGGCATCGCGGGGAGGATCCTCGGGGCCGAGCATGGCGAACTCGTTGAAGGGCCGCACCGTGTGCGGATTGAAGCCGTCGATCTCCGACACACGGTTGCCGGCGATCCGGTAGAAGTCGCCGTGCCGGCCGAAGAGCCTGGTGACGCCGCCGGCGACCATCGCGAAAGCCATCCGCGCCCATCCCGCTCGCATGATCGCCACCTGCATCTTGGCGGGATCGGAGAAACCGACATCGTCCTTGAGCTTGGTGACACCGCGGACGAGGAGCTTGGCGAGCAGGCCGGGACGAACCAGGGACCGATGGATGACGCGGCCCTGGGTGATGGCAACGAGCTTTTCCGACAGCACGAGGAAGTCACCGGGCTCGTACACCGGTGTGACGTACTGGCGAAGCACATCGATGATCGGTTCCTTCACGTGCACAAGGTGGGTGCGCACGGCGGCGCGCTCGTAGGTCCGTCCGTGGACAGCCGTGGCGTCCAGCCAGGACACCGAATCGGTGGCCACGCTCATGCTGCGACCAGCGCCACCGGTTGGTCCAGGTAGCGCTGCATCCACAGCTCGGTGACCATGGTGCGCCAGAAGATGAGCGGGTCACCCGGGGTGCCGGCGAGCCACGCGTCGAAGTCCTGGACCAGACGATCGTTGTCGTAGATGCCTCGCCCCCGGCACGCCGGCGAGTCGAAGATGGCACGGATGCGCGCGGAGCGCCCGCGGATCCAGGTGACCTCGGGATTGGTGAAGCCGATCTTGGTGCGGCGCATACGGTTCTTCTCGGGGATGCGCCCGCGCATGGCCCGCCGGTATACCGCACGGTTCCAGCCGCCGTCGATCTTCTGGTCGATGGGCAGCTTGAAGATGAACTCGACCAGCTCGTGGTCGAGAAACGGAACGCGGGCCTCGATGGAGAAGGCCATCGAGTTCTTGTCCTCATAGCGCAGCAGGTTCGGCGTCGAGTACGAGAGCACGTCCTGGGCGAGGCGCGCGTTGAGATTGCGATCAGGACTGAAGCTGACGTTGCCGAGATCCCCGTTCAGGTCGGCGAGCAGCGGGCGCATGCTGAGCAGGCCGCCGTGCCCGGGCATCCTCGACCGCAGCGCCTCTCCGAAGAAGCCGCGGTAGAGGTCGAGACCCTTGATGAGCTCGCGGGCGCCGGCGAGCCAGTGACGCTGGTCGAGTGCCGAGCTCAGGTAGGCACGGAAGTAGGGGATGTAGCCAGCGAGCAGCTCGTCGCCGCCGTTGCCCGAGAGCATCACCTTGACGTCCTTCTTGGCGAGCCGGTACACGCAGTAGTACGCGTACGGCGCCGACGCGATGGTCGGCTCCTCCTGGAACCAGATCCACTCCTTCATCTCCGACCAGAACTCGTCGAGGCTGGGGTACGCGTAATGGGGCACGCTGCCACACCTCTGCTCGACCTCGTGGATGTACTCGCTCTCGTCGATGCTCTGGCCGGGATAGAGGGCCGAGAAGGTGTGCAGACGACCGCCGGTGTGGAGGTCGGTGCCCTGTTCCATGAGCTGCGCCATCGTGCAGACAACTCCGCTCGAGTCCAGGCCCCCGGAGAGCGGCACGCCGACCGGGGCATCCGACAGCAGGTGGCGCGCCACCACCGACTCGAACAGCGCAGCGAACTCCTCGGCGTAGCCGTCGTCGCTGCGACCACCGCTGAAGTCGAGGTTGACCTCCGGGTTCCAGTAGCGCCTGATGTTGCGGATCCCATCGGGGCCGACCGTCATGGTGTGCGCGGGGCGCAGACGCTTGATCCCGTGGAAGAACGTGTCCTCGGTGGCGTCGTGCACGCGGAAGAGAAGGAAACGCTGCAGCACCTCGAGGTTCTCGCGCCGGGGGATGGTGGTGTCCTGGAGGATCGCCTTGATCTCCGAGGCGAAGATGACCCGGTTGCCCTGCTCCGCGTAGTACAGCGGCTTGATCCCGAGGCGGTCGCGAGCCAGGAAGAGCTCGGTGCGCGTCGAGTCCCAGATGGCGAAGGCGAACATGCCGGTGAGGTGGGTGACCACATCCTGCCCCCATTCCTCGAAGCCGCGCAGGATGACCTCGGTGTCGGAGTGGTCGGTGGCGAACCTGTGCCCCCTGCCCTCGAGCTCCCTGCGCAGCTCGGGAGCGTTGTAGATCTCGCCGTTGTTGATGAGCGCGAGGCGGTGATCCTCGGTGTAGATGGGCTGGTTGCCGCCCTCGATGTCGACGATGGCGAGACGGCGTATCCCCATCGAGAAGTGCTCGTTGGCCTCGATGCCGAAACCGTCAGGACCACGGTGGAGCATCGAGTCGAGCATCCGACCCATCAGCTCGTGATCGACACCGGTGAACCCGGCGATGCCGCACATGCGCTCGTCAGTCTAGGCGGGCACGAGGGAAAGGCGGGGCACGCGCGCTCAGAAGTCGAGGTCGTCGCCCATGCCCATGCCGCCACCCATGCCGCCCATCCCCGGCATGCCACCGCCGTGCGAGTGTCCCTGGTGAGCGCCG
Source organism: Candidatus Dormiibacterota bacterium (assembly GCA_955651875.1). Classification (GTDB taxonomy): domain Bacteria; phylum Chloroflexota; class Dormibacteria; order Aeolococcales; family Aeolococcaceae; genus Aeolococcus. The sequence continues at coordinate 14,971 of CATPAP010000067.1, read as the reverse complement.
TCGGCATCGTCGTCCTCCGGCTCGGGCGCATCGGCGATGAGCGCCTCAGTGGTGAGCACCATGGTGGCGATGGACGTTGCATGAGAGAGAGCGCTGACCACGACCTTGGTGGGGTCGATGACCCCGCGCTCGACGAGGTTGGCGTAGTCGCCGGTGCGAGCGTCGAAGCCCTCGTCGCCGGACAGCTCGGTGACGTGGTTGGCAACGGTGGCGCCGTCGAAGCCGGCGTTGCCGGCAATGATGCGCAGAGGTTCCTGCAAGGCGCGGCGCACGATGCGCGCGCCGGTGGCCGCGTCATCGGTCAGCGACAGCCCGTCGATGGCCGACTCCATCCGGATGAGCGCCACCCCACCGCCGACGACGTAGCCGTCCTCGAGGGCCGCGCGGACGGCGGCGAGGGCATCCTCGACACGGGCCTTGCGCTCCTTCAACTCCACCTCTGTGGCCGCGCCGACCTTGACGACGGCGATGCCACCGACCAGGCGCGCGAGCCGCTCCTGGAGCTTCTCACGGTCCCACTCAGACTCGGTCTCCTCGACCTGGCGGCGGATCTCCTCGGCGCGGGCGGCGAGGGCAGCGTGGTCGCCACCGCCGCGGAGGATGGTGGTGTCCTCCTTGGTGATCACCACGCGCTCGGCCTTGCCCAACTGGTCGAGTCGCACGCCGTCGAGGCGCAGGCCGACCTTCTCACTGATGACGGTGGCGCCGGTGACGACGGCGATGTCTTCGAGCATCGCGGTGCGCCGGTCACCGAAGGCTGGGGCCTTGACCGCCACCGCTGTGAACGATCCGCGCAGGCGGTTGACGACCAGGGTTGCCAGCGCCTCGGCCTGCACGTCCTCGGCGACGATGAGCAGCGGACGACCCGACTGCACGACCAGCTCCAGCACGGGGAGCAGGTCGGCGACGGCGGTGATCTTGGCGTCGGTGACCAGGATCGCGGGGCGGTCGAGCACCGCCTCCATCGCCTTCTGGTCGGTGACCAGGTACGGCGAGACGTAGCCGCGATCGAACTGCATGCCCTCGACGACCTCCACCTCGGTGTCGATGCCGTCGCCCTCCTCGACGGTGACGACGCCCTCGCGCCCGACGCGCTCGAAGGCCTCGGCGACCATGGTGCCGATCTCGTCGTCGCCGCTGCTGATGGTGGCGACACGCTCAAGGTCGTCGTTGCCGGCGACCGGGTGGGACTGCTCGCGCACACCGGCGACGACGGCCTCGGTGGCTGCGAGCATGCCGCGACGCAGCTCCGTCGGCGATGCGCCCGCAGCGAGGTTGCGCAGCCCCTCGTTGATGAGCGCGCGGCCGAGCACGGTGGCGGTGGTCGTCCCGTCGCCCGCGATGTCGTTGGTCTTGACCGCGATCTCCTTGAGCAGCTGCGCGCCCATGTTCTCGAAGTGGTCCTTGAACTCGAGGTCGCGGGCGATGGTGACACCGTCGTTGATGATCAACGGCGCGCCGAACCGCTTGTCGAGGACGACGTTGCGGCCGCGCGGGCCGAGGGTCACCGAGACAGCGTTGGCGACACCGTCGACGCCGCGATGCAGCGCAGCACGCGCCTCGTTGCTGAAGCGCAGTTGTTTTGCCGTCATGAGAATTCAGGGCCTCCGGTGCAGCGACTCAGGAGCGCGACGCAACCGCGGCCCGGCCGCGTCGCTGTTCGCGGTGACGAATCAGTTGGAGCCGTTGCTGCCGACGACGGCGAGGATGTCCTTCTCGCTGAGGATCAGGTACTCGACCTCGTCGATCTTCACCTCGCTGCCGGCGTACTTCGCGTACATGACCCGGTCGCCGACCTTCACGTCGAGCTCGACGCGCTTGCCGGACTGCTCGTTGTAGCGACCGCTGCCGACCGCCTCGATGGTGCCCTCCTGGGGCTTCTCCTTGGCGGTGTCGGGGAGGACGATGCCGCTCTTGGTCATCTCCTCGCGCTCGAGGGGCTTGATGACGACGCGATCTGCCAGGGGGCGGAGCTTCAGGGCCACAGGGGACCTCCTTCTCATGGAAGTTGGTTAGCACTCTCGTCTTGAGACTGCTAACACTCTACCCCAGCGAGTGCCAGCGTGGCAACTCGCCCGAGAGCCCGGTCAGGCGCCGAACGACCTGAGCAGCATGTCGGTGCCGTATCCGGCGAGGAACCCCACGAGCAGGCCCGCCATGCCTGCCTCGTGGCTGCCGATCTTGCGGCCGACGTGCTGGAGCTCGCCGATCACGTAGACGATCGCCCCGGCGGCGAGGGCGAGGAAGACGACAGACACCGCGTCACTGGCGACGGACGGCCCCACCACGTGGGTCACCGCGTAGCCGATGAGGGTGCCCACGAAGGTGGGACCGCCCCCGACCAGGCCGAGCGTCCCGAGAAATCGCCAGCTCGGTCGCTGGTTGAGCATCGGTCCGCTGATGCCGAAGCCCTCGGTGATGTTGTGCAGGCCGAAGCCGATGACCAGCACGAAGAAGAAGCGGTAGGCGCCCTGGGCGGCCGACTGGCCGATGGCGAGGCCCTCGGAGAAGTTGTGCAGGCCGATGCCCAGCGCGATGAACAGCGCCGTGCGCAGCGGGGCGGCAAGCGGGACCCGGGCCGGCGCGGCGGCGGCCATCGCCCCGGGTCCCGCCGGCAGTGGCGGGCCACGCCGACGGCTGACCCGCTCGAAGATGACCAGGCCGAACAGCCCGACGGCGACCCCGCTGGCGAGGAGGACCCCGAACAGAGCGCCGGCGGCCGCCGACCGGCTCATCTGTGCCTCGACCATCCCGCTGGCGTTGCGGATGACGTCGTAAAAGATGAAGAGCAGCACGCCGACGGACGCCATCGTCAGGAAGGACATGAGGCGCGGTCCCGGGCGTCCCCACCGTGCAATCGGCAGCCCGAGCATGATGGTCAGTCCCGAGACGGCACCCAGGGCTGCGGTGGCTGCGAAGCTCATGGACTTAGGTTAGCCTAATCTAAGCTCCCGATCACGGCGGCCCCGACTCCACCCAGACGGCTCCGGCGCTGCCCTCGCTGAGCACCACCGGGTGGCCCTCGACGATGAGTCGCAGCTGGCCGTCGCCGCGCTCGACCACGAGGATCCTCGCCTCAGGGACAAGGCCGCCGTCGTGCAGGACGGCGAGGAGCTGCGGAGCGTCGTGCTCGGCCACCTCGGAGATGCGGAAGACCCGCGACTCCACCCCCGCAGGGAGATCGGCCAGGCGTTGCATCGGCCGCCCTCGCGGTGGGCGGCGACCCGGGATGACGTTGCCGTGCGGGCACGTCGAGGGGCGGCCCAGGTGCTCGTCGAGGCGCTCGAGCACCACCTCTGAGACACCGTGCGACAGGGCTGCAGCCTCGCGGTCGGCGGTCGCCCAGTCGAGACCCAGGACGTCGGTGAGCCAGCGCTCGATGAGCCGGTGCCGCCGCACCACCGCCGCCGCCGCGACCCGGCCGGCGTCAGAGAGGTGGACGCTGCGGTCGGGCGCGAGGGTGACCCAGCCGTCGCGGGCCAGCCGCTGCAGGCTGACACTCACCGTCGGCGCACTCACCTCCAGCCACTCGGCGATGCGCCCGGGACGGGGGACGTCTCCCTCGTGCTCGATGTAGTAGATGGTCTCGAGGTAGCGGTCCGTCACCTCCGAGCGCGCGCTCTCGGCGCCGCTGCTGCTCACCGCACGATGGTAGCCCGGCGCCACGCCTCCATCAGGCGTACTCGTCGAGGACGGGATCGACAACGACACCGTCGACGTCGGGACCGTGGGCGCGCAGGCGGTGCCACCCCGCGGCGCCGATCATGGCCGCGTTGTCCGTGCAGAGAGACAGCGGCGGCACCGTCACCCGCAGCCCGGCGAACTGGCGTTGCACGGCCTCGCGCAGCGCCTGGTTGGCGGCGACACCGCCGACCACGGCGATGCGCCCTGCGTCGCGGCGGTCCGCAGTTGTGGTCAGCACGTGCAGCAACTGCTGGATCACCGCCGCCTGGAACGAGGCGGCAAGATCGGACACGACAGCGGGATCCCGCGGTGTGCCCGCGGCGGTGAGCGCGTCGGCGCCGAGGTCGCGGATGGTGTAGCGCAGCGCTGTCTTCAAACCGCTGAAGGACAGGGCGCTGTCGAGACGGGTGCGCGGCATCGGGAACCGGTCGCGGTCCCCGCCGCGGGCCGCGCGTTCAACAGCCGGACCGCCCGGATAGCCGAGCCCGAGCAGGCGCGCCGCCTTGTCGAACGCCTCGCCCGCCGCGTCGTCCCGCGTTGAGGCGAGCCGGACCGCGTCGCCGTGGGCGCGAAGCTCGACGACATCGCTGTGGCCGCCGCTCACCACCAGCGCCAGGTAGGGGGGCTCCAGGGCGCTGTCGCTGAGCCACGCGCTGTACACATGACCGGCCATGTGCGAGACACCGACGATCGGCACTCTCCTGGCCACCGCCGCGGTCTGTGCGTACAGGACGCCGATCAGCAGGCAGCCCACCAGTCCCGGACCACGCGTCACCGCCACCGCGTCGACGGCGTCCCAGCCGCCCGGCAACGGTGCCAACGCCTCCTCCACCACCGTGCCGATGACCTCGAGGTGCGCGCGGGCGGCGAGTTCGGGCACCACGCCGCCATGCACGGCGTGGAGGTCGATCTGCGAGGCGACGATGCTGGAGACCACCTCCCTGCCATCACGCACCACCGCTGCCGCCGTCTCGTCGCACGAGGACTCCACAGCGAGGAGGTTCAGAGCGGATACTCCGGCGAGGGCGGGCTGCCGATGCCGGCGACGTCGATGCCCGCGAAGATGTCGAGGAAGCGGCGCTTGAACGCGGGGGAGTGGATGCTGTCGCTCCACATGATCACGGCGTCCTCGCCGTTGTCGGTGTAATACCCGCGACGGCGGCCAATGGTCTTGAAGCCGAACCACTCATAGAGGCGGATGGCATGGTCGTTGCCAGCGCGCACCTCGAGCGTCATCCAGCGCGCCCCGAGGTCGTAGCTGCGCTGGATGAGCGCGGCGAAGAGCGTCTTGCCGTATCCCTTGCCCTGGTCGCGACCGCCCACGCCGATGGTGGTGACGTGGGCCTCGTGGACCACCTTCCACAGGCCGGCGTACCCGACGAGCGCGCCGTCGCGCCGGAGCACGATGTACGACGCCTGGCGATTCTGGGCGAGCTCCGTCGCGTATGCATTGCGCGGCCAGGGCGAGAGAAAGATCTCACGCTCGATGGCCTGGACGGCCGGAATGTCCTCTGGGCGCATGCGCTCGATGGCGACGCGCGGGACTACCTTCATGAATCTCACCGCGAACGGCTGGTCCGGCTGCCGAGTTTACAGGGGTACGGCGTTTGTCCCCTTCGTCAACGGGGCGTCGCGGGCGGGGCAGCGGCATGGGTGGCGGCGAGCCGGGCCACGGGCAGCGGCGGGCGGGCGAGCGCGCGCGGCACGGCGGCGGCGAGCGCACGGCGAGGGTCGACGAGTTCAATGGCCAGCCCAGGGATCTCGGCGGTCGCGAAGCGCCGCCCGCTGCCCTCGAGCTCCGCAGCCGCGACGCGCACCACGTCGGTGAGCCGTTCGATGAACGACCCGCGCCACGCGAACCGCGCCGCGTAGACCCCTCCCCGCCCGGCGTCGGCGAGAGCGGTGAATGGAGTGCCGCCCTCGACATCGGCGACGCCCGCCACCGCCGCGAGGTTGTCGAGTCCGTGCAGCGGGACACCGAGAGCGGCCGCGAGGCCGAGCGCAGCCGCCATGCCCGCTCGCACACCGGTGTACGAGCCGGGGCCGGTGAGAACCACCACTGCCGCCGGCGGCTCGGCGAGCAACCCCGCGAGGGCTCCGGGTAGCAGGCGGTCGAGTTCGCCACCGGGCACCTCGCGCTGGTCGATCATCGCGCCATCGCTGTCGGTGACCAGGGCCCATGCCGATGCACGCGAGGCTGTGTCGATGGCGACCACCCTCACAACGCGGTCTCGCGGTCGAGCAGCGCACTCCATGCCGTGACGATGTGCGCAGGGGCGTCCGCACAGAGGCGCAGTTCGCGGTGATCGTCGCACCCATCCCCACCGGAGATCGACACCACGAACGGGCGCAGACCACTGAGGTCCGCGTAGCCGCCCCACTCGATCACCGCGGCGCCATCGACGAGCTGGGCATCGAGGTCGAGCACGTCGATCGACGCGCCCGGTCCGAGCCGGTAGAGGTCTACGTGGTGCACCGTGATGGTGGCGCCGCGATGCGGTTGGTGCAGCACAAACGTGGGGCTGCGCACCGACGTGGCGTCCCCGCCAGCGCCGGCCACGATGCCGCGCACCAGGCACGTCTTGCCGGCACCGAGCGCGCCCTCGAGGACGAGCACGTCGCCACGCCGCAGCACGGTGCCGATGGCGGCCCCGAACGCCTCGGTGGCAGCCGGCGAGCCGCTGTGCAGGCCCGCGTCGAGCCGGTTCATGAGAAGTGCGCGGCACGGGTGGCGGGTTGCGCCATCTCGTCGCCGTCGCGGCGGTCGAGCAGGCGCACCCCGGAGCCGTCGCGCAGCGCGCCCACGATGGTGAGGGGGGCGAGATGGGATGGCCAATCCCGCAGCAGCGCCGGCGCGTCCGCCTCGGGCACCGCCGCGACGAGCTCGAAGTCCTCGCCTCCACCGGCCGCGAGTTGCAGCCATTCACTGCCAAAACGAGCGGGCAGGCCGGCGTCGATCGGCAGGCTCGCCGCCCAGAGCTCGGCGGCGCAGCCGCACGCGCGGCCGGTGCGCGCAGCGTCGACAAGAAGGCCGTCGCTGATATCCCCGCCGCAGCGCACGCCCGCGCTGAGAAGGCGCCTCCCTTCACCCAGCCGTGCCGCAGGCTGGAGTTGGGCATCGAGCCACACTTGCTCCTCCGCGGTTGGTGCGGCGCTGCCGTCGAGCAGGAGCCGCAGCCCGGCGGCGGCGCGGCCGAGGACGCCGGTGACGAGCAGGAGGTCGCCGGCCCGGCCCGCGGCGCGCCGCAGCGCCCAGCCGCTGGGGAGGCTGCCGGTGACGCAGACATCGATGACGAGCGGCCCGTCGATGGCGCTCACGTCGCCGCCGACCACCGCGCACCCGGTGGCGGCGGCGGCCTCACACAGCCCGCGCTGGATATCGAGGACATCCTCGAGTTGCTCCGACCCGCGCGCGCACAGCGTGGCCAAGCAGTGCACGGGCTCCGCCCCCGTGCCGGCGAGGTCGGACACGGCGACCGTGAAGGCTCGCCTGCCGAGCAGGCGCGGGCTGATCCAGGCGCGGCGGTAGTCGATGTCCTCGACGAGCGCGTCGATGCTGACCGCCAGGTCGCAACCCGGCCGGGGAGTCCAGACGGCAGCGTCGTCACCGCCTTGGCCGCCGTCCCGGAAGCCCGCTGTGCGATGGCCACCAGCCGGTCGAGGAGCCCGGACTCCCCCACCTCGGCGAGGCTCGGTCCGCCCGCGCCGAACTCGCGCTGGGCGGTGATCTGGGGGGAGCGGGGCATGGCCGTCCGTACTCTAGAACCGGCGCGCCCGGCCGGCTCCGCAGCCACCGAGGTGCGACGTGGTCCCGAGGGGGGGGTGGACCAGGTGGGTTGGGGATGGCCTGCGCGGTCTGCTGCTTGCATTCGGGCGCCCCGAATTCGTATGGTGCCTCGAGATCGGCGGGACCGCTGCCCCTGCGCGCACTCGAAATTCACGGCCTCGACAACGGGGACGGGAGGGCACCTATTGAGGGGTACTCGAAAGCTCCTGTCGATTGTGGTCGGGTGCGGTGCTCTGATGAGCATTGGCATCACCTCGGTTCCCACCGGCCGGGCGGACACCACCCAGGCCAATGCGCTCCAGGCGCGCCGCGCTCAACTGCTTCAGAAGCTGGCGGCCCTAGAGCCCGCCAAGAACAGCGCCTCCGCATCTCTGGTCGCGGCTGAGAACGCCTTCGCAGCAGAGCAGGCTCAGCTCCTGGCGGCTCAGCAGCGGCTCGCGTCGCTGAACACCCGCCTCCTCGCCCTCAGTGGTCAGATCGCTGACGACGAGGCGACGATCGTGCAGGCCAAGCAGCAGCTCGCGGCGTTGACGCGCCAGAGCTACGAGAGCACGGCCACGAATTCCTGGGTCGCCGCGGTGCTCAACTCCACCTCATTCAACCAAGCGATGGACCGCCTTGCCAGCACGTCGCACGTTGCTGAGCAGGTCCGCAACCTCCAGGCCAATGTGCGCGACAAGGAACAGGCGATCAAGGCCGAGAAGGCCGAGATTCAGAGCGACGCCGCGTCGTCGACGGCGCTCGAGGCGCAGCTCGCTCTCGACAGCAATGCGCTGCTCATGCTCGTCAACGATCGCAACCTCGCGCTGCAGGCAGCGAGTGCGCCGGCGCGTGCCATCGCGGAGCAGATCGCCGAGATCGACCAGCAGCTTGCCGCCGGCAGTGCACCCCGCCGGTCCTCGACTGCCAACAGCGGAGCATGCGGCAACCACTTCGCCTACGGGCAGTGCACGTGGTACGTCGCAACCCGGCGCTGCGTCCCCTGGCTCGGCAACGCGGACCAGTGGTACGGCAACGCCGCACGCATGGGATACCCCGAAGGCCATGTGCCGCAGGTCGGCGCGGTGGTGGCCTTCTGGCCCGGCGGTGATGGCGCCAGCAGCGTGGGTCACGTCGGCTACGTCGAGGTCGTCGGACCGGCCTCCGGTGTTCCCGCGGGTTCGTTCAAATTCTCTGAGATGAACTACAACGGCTGGGACCGGGTCGACTACCGGGTGTTGCCGGACAACTCGTCGGGCATCCAGGGGTTCATCTACAACAAGTAATCCGCGCCCAGCGACTCGAGCAGCGGGCGGTCGAGCTGGCTCAGTGACTCGAGCTGCAGCGTCGCCGCCGCCAGCCGGGGGTCGGCTACTGCGAACGCGTCCGGGATCACCACGCAGCGCATCGCCGCAGCGCGCGCCGAGAGCACCCCGTTGACGGAGTCCTCGACGGCGAGGCATGCCGCGGGCTCGATACCGAGCAGCGACGCGGCGCGCAGGTACACGTCGGGGGCAGGTTTGCCGTGCGCCTCCTGCTCGGCCGAGCAGGTCACGTCGACCTGCGCCGCGATGCCCAGCTTCTCAAGGACCGCGGCGATGAGTGTTGGTGGCGACGAGGACGCCACCGCGCACCGCAATCCCGCAGCGCGTACGGTCGCGAGGGCCGCGAGCGCTCCCTCGAGGGGCTCACCGTGGTCGCGCACGTGGTCGACAACGGCGGCGAGGATGCGTCGCGCCACCTCCTCGACCGGCACGCCCGTCCAGGGCTTGCGTGCGAACCAGAGGCGCACCACGTCGTCGATGCGCACTCCCATGGTTTCGCGACAGTCCGCTTCGCTGAGCGCGACGCCGAGCGAGCCGAAAACCTCCATCTCCGCGCGGCGCCAGACCGGCTCGGTGTCGATGAGGACGCCGTCCATGTCGAAGATGACCGCGCCCAGGACCGTGGCCCGCGGCGACGCCTCACCGGAGATCACCCGGCGCGCCGGGACTCGAGGACCTGCCTGGTGCGCTCCTGCGAGTAGGGGAGTTCGTCGAGGAGGTCACCAGCCAGGACGCCGGCGCGGCCGCGACGAGCCTGCAGCGCGAGAGCGGCCTCGGCGTGGATGAAGACGGCAGCCACGGCGGCGTCGAAGGGCTCGACGCCCTGGGCAAGGAACGCGGCCAGCAACCCCGAGAGCACGTCGCCTGATCCCCCCGTCGCCAGCGCCACGACGCGGACATCGCTGACGTGCACGCGCCCGTCGGGTGCTGCGACGACGGTGTCGCTGCCCTTGAGCACCACGAACGCCTGGCTGCGGGCGGCGAACGCGACGGCGAGCGCGCGGCGGCTGGCCTGCACCTCCGCGGTCGGAATGCCACAGAGGCGGCCCATCTCAGCGGGATGCGGGGTCAGGACCGTGGGCTGCGTGCACGCGCGCCAGTCGAAGTGCTGAGCCGCCGCGATGTTGAGCCCATCGGCGTCGACGACCGCGGGGGCGCGCAGCTGCGGCAGGAGATCGAGCACGAGCCGCTCGGTGCCGGCGGCGCGGCCGGCCCCCGGACCGAGCACCACGGCGGTGGCATCGGCGAGGTGCTGGTCAGAAAGCGAGGTGAGCGCGTCCAGCGCGAGGCCGCCGTCCGCTGACGGCAGCGGATGCGCCATCACCTCGAGTGTCTGCGCGGCCACCACCGCGTAGATCGCCTCGGGCACGCAGAGGCGCACCCTGCCCGCGCCGCCGCGAGCGGCCGCGAGGGCGCTCATCAGGGGAGCGCCGCTGAAACCGACCGCGCCGCCGATGACGACGACGGTCCCGAAGGTGCCCTTGTGCGCATCATCCGGCCGCCTCGCAAGGCGGAGCCCGGCAGGCACGGTTGCGTACGTCGAGGCTGCGGGGCTGCCGGTGACGACCGCCACCGCAATGTCCCCTTGGTGGCTCAGTGAGAGCTGCAGGTCGGTCGGAGCGCCGCGGAGCCGCAACGAGGGCGCCCCATGCGCGCCGATGACCACCTCGATCTCGCTGAACGCGGGCAGCGGCAGTCCTGCGCCGCCGTGGAGCTTGCGCACCGCCTCCTTGGCCGCCCAGCGGGTCGCCCAGCGTTGTGGATGCTCCTCGCAGTCGCGCCGCTCGCGGTCGGTGTACACGCGCTCCGCCAACTGCGGGCGCCGCTCCAGCAGGGCGCTGACGCGGGCCACCGAGGCGAGGTCGATGCCGGTGCCGCCGCTCACTCCACCGTGACCGACTTGGCGAGATTGCGCGGCTGATCGACATCGCAACCGCGCTCGACGGCGACGTGGTACGCGAAGAGCTGCAGCGGCACCACGTTGACCAGCGGCGAGATGAGCTCGTCGGTGAGCGGAACCTCGACAAGGTCACGGACGAAGCCGGCGTCGAACGGGTTCTCGCCCTCGGTGACGAGGGCGATGACCGGCGCGTCGCGCGAGCTCACCTCCTGGATGTTGCTGACCATCTTTGCCAGCGTGCGCGAGCGCGTGGCGATCGCCACCACCGGGACATCGGGATCGAGGAGGGCTATGGGACCGTGCTTGAGCTCCCCGGCGGCGTAGCCCTCGGCGTGGATGTACGACACCTCCTTGAGCTTGAGCGCACCTTCGAGGGCGACCGGGAAGTTGATGCCGCGGCCGATGTACATGGCGTTGCGCGTGTGTGCGTAGCGCTGGGCCATCTCGGCGAGCTGTGGCTCCATGTTGAGCATGCGCTCGATGAGCGCCGGCGCCTCGCCGAGCGCGGTCGTGAGGCGGCGGTGTTCGTCGTCACCCAGCGCGCCGCGGGCCTGTCCGAGGCGCAGCGCAAGCAGGATGCCGCAGGCCATCTGGTTGAGCATCGTCTTGGTGGCGGCCACGCAGATCTCGGGCCCGGACTGCATGTAGACGACGCCGTCGGCCTCCATCGACAGCGCACTGCCCACGACGTTGGTGACGGCGACGACGGTGGCGCCCTGACGACGCGCCTCGCGCACCGCCGCAAGGGTGTCGGCGGTCTCCCCCGACTGGGAGAACGCCACCACCAGCGTCTGACCGTCGAGGAGCGGATCGCTGTAACGGAACTCGCTCGCGGGTTCGACGTCGCAGCGCACTCTGGCCAGCCTTTCGATGGCGTACTTGGTGACCAGTCCGGCGATCCACGCGGAACCACATGCCACGATGGTGACCTGGTCGAGACTGCGCAGGCGGCTGTCGTCGAGCCCGATGTCAGGGAGATCGACGAAGCCGCCGTCGTCGACGCGCCCGCGAAGAGCGCTGCGAAGAGCCTCCGGCTGCTCGTGGATCTCCTTGAGCATAAAGTGCGGGAAACCGTTCTTCTGCGCCTGGTCGGCCTCCCACGTCACCGTTATGACGCGTGGTTCGACATCTGCGCCTGCGAGGTTGGTGATGACCACGCCGTCCGGCGACAGCGAAGCGAGCTGACCCTCGCCGAGAACGACGACGCGCTTGGTGTAGGGGATCAGCGCGGTAATGTCGCTGCTGACGAAGACCTCGTCGTCGCCGAGGCCGACGACGAGCGGCGCGTTGAGTCGCGCGCCGACGATGCGGCCCGGCTCGTCGTCCGAGATGACCACGAGTGCATAGGCGCCGCGGATGCGCTGCAGAGCCGAGCGCACCGCGGCGGCGAGGTCGCCCTGGTAGTGCTGCTCGATGAGATGCGGCACCACCTCGGTATCGGTGTCGCTGGTGAACTCGTGCCCCGCGGCGATCAGCTCGATGCGCAGCTCACGGTAGTTCTCGATGATTCCGTTGTGGATGATGTGGATGCGCCCGGTGCAGTCGCGATGCGGATGCGCGTTGGAGACGGTGGGGCGACCATGCGTCGCCCAGCGCGTGTGGCCGATTCCGGTGTGGCCGCGCGGCAGTCCGGGTGCGTCGAACTGGCGCACCAGATCGGCAACCTTCAGGTTGCTCTTGGCCACCGTGGTCGGACGGCCGTCCTCACCGAGCACCGCGATGCCCGCGGAGTCGTAGCCGCGGTACTCGAGCCGCTGCAGGCTGTCCAGCAGCACGGGGGCAGCCTGGCGAGGACCGGAGTAGCCGATGATTCCACACATCTGAACTCTGGAACGGCTCCATCGAAGGGGTGGTTACTGGCGGGCGGAGGGGTCGCCGCCTCGATGGCGACGGTCAGCGGGACAGCATGGTCGCGCCTAGTGCGGCGAGGGGATCGGCGATGGGGATGGCGACGGCTGCGGGAGGGCGATGACTGTGATAGTCACCGCGACCGTCGCCGGCGTGGCGGTGACACCCGCCGGGGGCAGCACCTCGACGTTGAAGCTCTGCGTGCCGGTGACGCCATTGAGCGAGATCGTCTGGGTGGGCACCGAGTCGAGCGTGTTGAGCAGGTCCTGCGGCCCGTTGAGGACCACGGTTGCGGGGCTGACGCTCTCGCCACCCAGGTAGTGCCCCGCCGGTGGCGATCCGTTGACCTTGGGCAGCACCGCGCTGGCCCGTGACGTCAGGCTCGGAGTCACGACGATGGTCACGAGCACCCCGCCCTGCGGGTGGCCCGCGATGGTGACGCCGAAGTTTCCCAGCTGCTGCCCGGTGGAGTCGACCAGGACCACTGCTTCGTCGGCTTGGAAGGTGGTCTTCTGGTTGGCGAGGCTGACCGTCACGCGCGCCACCACCCCTCTGAGCTGATGCCGCGGACCGATGACGGTCACGGTGCTCGGCGACGTGGAGCTGCTGACCACGACGTAGCCCTGAGGGGGTTGCTGGCTGACCTCGACAGTCACGCCCACAGTCCGCGAATCGAGGCGATCCACCTCGGCGGTGATCGCGGTCGGCGGGCCGTCGAGGATGACGTCGCGATCATTGTTGACCACCGACACGGGAATGTTCTGGGCGCCGACCTGGGTGATCGCCTTGTAGTTGACCGTGAGGATCAGGTCGTTGGCGTCGAAGGCGTTGAGGTGCTCGCGGGTGCCGCTCACCCTGATCACCTGGTCGGGGATCGGATGCACGAGCGTGTATGGCGCGATCGCGCCCGGGTCCTGAGGCACCTTCACGCTCACCGATCGTGTGTCGGGAGGATTGCTCGCATAGGCGACGCCCGTCCACAGGACGGCCGCCAGGGCGACCGCCAGCGCCTTGAGGCCCACGTTGCGGGTTGCGAACGCGGGCACTCTCACGGGTGGGTCCTGCGCCGGATGGCACGGAGCACCGCGGGCCGCCGCGGCAGCAAGCGCTGCCGGGCGGACACGTCGACGCCGGTGAGCGTGATCAACGTGCTGCGCAGAGCCTTGGCGTCGAGGCCGCGGGTGATGCCGCCCTGACGGGCGACGCTGATCAGCCCCGTCTCCTCGCTGACGATCAGCACGACCGCGTCACTCTGCAGGGTCAGCCCCACCGCAGCGCGGTGGCGTGTGCCCATGCGCCCCACCCCGGGGATGGTCTCGGCGAGAGGAAGCACACAGCCGGCTGCGATGAGCCGGGCGTTGCGAATGATCACCGCCCCGTCGTGCAGAGAGGTTCCCGGCATGAAGATGGTCGCGAGCATCTCCGCGGTCACCTCTCCGTCGATGCGCACCCCGGTGGTGGCGATGTTCTCGAGCCCGGTCTCCCGTTCGAAGACGATGAGCGCGCCGGTCTTCCTCTCGCTCAGGCTCGATGCTGCTCGGATCACCTCGTCAACGGAACGCTCCGCCTGCGCGCCGGCGTGCTGGCCGAGCAGCGAGCGCACCGGACCGAGCCTGCCCACCTGGTCGAGCGCGCGGCGCAGCTCCGGCTGGAAGAGGATGACGGCGGCGATGACAATCGCCTGACCCCCATTGGCAAAGATGAACTGCAGAAGGCGCAGGTTGAGCACCTGCGCAGCGAGGCCGACGGCGATGATCACGCCGAGACCGACGAGAAGCTGCGCTGCCTGGGTACCGCGGATCAGCTTGAGCAGCTGGTACAACAGCACCGCGACGATGGCGATATCAAGAACGTCGCGCCAGCCGATGTTCTGCAGGAAGATGACCGCGTCGCGCAGGGCCGTGCTCACGACATCACCTCCGTGGCGGCCTGCGCGCTGCGCTCGGGAGCCGTGTCGAAGACCAGCGCGAGCAGAGCCATCTGCGCCCACAACCGGTTCTCAGCCTGGTCGAAGACCGCCGAGCGCGGACCGTCGAGCACGGAATCGGTGATCTCCTCGCCACGGTGCGCGGGCAGGCAGTGCATCACCCGCACCGCCGCGGGTGCAAGCGTCAGCAGCGCGTCATTGACCTGGAGATGTCCAAAATCCTCGCGACGGCGCTGCTGCTCCGCCTCCTGGCCCATGCTGGTCCACACGTCGGTGTACACGATGTCGACGTCGCGCAGCGCCGGCGCGAGATCGCGGCCGACGCTGAAACCCGTGCCGTTGCCGCGCAGCGCCGCGGCGCGGTCGAGGACGGCGGTGGCGGGCTCGTACCCGGGCGGCGACACGATGCGCAGGTCGACCCCGCATATCGCGGCGGCGTACAACCAGGAGGTGCAGACGTTGTTGCCGTCGCCGATGTACGCGACACGCGCACCCGCGATGCGTCCTGTCGTCTCGAGAAT
>CATPAP010000066.1 GCA_955651875.1 Candidatus Dormiibacterota bacterium | reverse complement strand
CTCGTCCTTCACCGGCGAGGCCTACGGCTCGGTGTTCTTCCAGAACAGCAACAACTCGGTGCGCGTCACCGACGAGTTCATGCGCGCCGTTGCCGACGACCGTGAGTGGCACCTGCGCGCCGTCACCGACCAGAACCGCGTCGTCAAGACGATGCGCGCCCGCGAGCTGATGCGCCTGATGGCCGAGTCTGCGTGGCAGTGTGGTGATCCCGGCATCCAGTACGACACCACCATCAACGACTGGCACACGTCGGCGAACAGCGGGCGCATCAACGCGAGCAATCCGTGCGCGGAGTACATGTACCTCGACGACTCGGCGTGCAACCTGGCGTCGCTCAACCTCATGAAGTTCCTCAACGACGACGGCAGCATCGACATCGAGGGCTACCGGCACGCGGTGCACGTGACCATCACCGCACAGGAGATCCTGGTCGGCAACGCCTCGTACCCCACCGAGAGGATCGGCAAGAACAGCGAGGACTTCCGTCCGCTCGGCCTGGGCTACGCCAACCTCGGTGCGCTGCTCATGGCGCGCGGGGTGCCGTACGACTCGCCGCAGGGACGCGACCTCGCGGCATGTGTCACCGCGGTCATGACCGGTGAGGCATACGCGCAGTCGGCGCGGATGGCGCGCGAGGTGGGGCCGTTCAACGGCTACGCCGTCAACCGCCAGCCGATGTTGCGGGTGGTCGCCAAGCACCGCGAGGCTGCCTACAACATCCCCGGCGACACCGTCGAGGGCGACCTGGTCACGGCCGCCCGCCGTGCGTGGGACGAGGCGCACGAGCTCGGCGCCAAGCATGGCTACCGCAACGGCCAGGTCACCGTCCTCGCCCCCACCGGGACGATCGGTTTCATGATGGACTGCGACACCACCGGCGTCGAGCCGGACATCGCGCTCGTCAAGTACAAGAAGCTGGTCGGTGGCGGCATGTTGAAGATCGTCAACCAGACCGTGCCGCTGGCGCTGCAGCGTCTCGGCTACGGCGATACCGCGGTAGCCGACATCGCCGCGCACATCGACGCCAACGACACCATCGAGCGCGCTCCCTCCCTGCGCGACGAGGACCTCGCGGTCTTCGACTGCGCGTTCACCCCGCAGAATGGCACCCGCTCCATCGCGTGGCAGGGACACGTACGGATGATGTCGGCGGTGCAACCGTTCCTCTCCGGGGCGATCAGCAAGACGGTGAACATGCCCAACGAGGCCACCGTCGACGAGATCGAGCAGGCGTACATCGACGGCTGGAAGCTCGGCCTCAAGGCGCTGGCCATCTACCGCGACGGCAGCAAGCGCAGCCAGCCGATGGCCACCTCAGTGGACAAGACCACAGGCCGCACCGTGCAGATCGTCGAGCGCCCGCTGCGCAAGCGCCTCCCCGCGGAGCGCAACGCGCTGACCCATCGCTTCGAGGTGGGCGGCCACGAGGGCTACATCACCGTCGGCCTCTACGACGACGGTCAGCCTGGCGAGATCTTCCTCAAGATGGCGAAGGAGGGCTCGACGGTCAGCGGGCTGATGGACGCCTTCGCCACCGCGGTGTCGCTGGCATTGCAGTACGGCGTGCCGCTGCAGGCCTTGGTCGACAAGCTCTCGCACACCCGATTCGACCCGCAGGGCTTCACCAAGAACCCCGAGGTGCCGATCGCCAAGTCGCTGATGGACTACATCTTCCGCTGGATGGCCTCGCGCTTCATGCCCCAGGAGGACCGCGACCGCCTCGGCATCATCCGCCGCGACGGCGACGCGACGGCGCCGGCTGTCACTGCACCGAACACTCCCACTCCGTCCGGCACCGCGTCGGCAACCGCGGGCGTCAGCGGCTTCGCCGCCGTGCGTGCGATGACTCCCGTGCCTGTCGTCCCGACCGAGAATGCGCTCGGCGCCTTCGTCAACCAGGGCGACGCACCGTCGTGCAGCGAGTGCGGCAGCCTCATGGTGCGCAGCGGCGCCTGCTACAAGTGTCACAACTGCGGAGCCACATCGGGCTGCTCCTGACCTGCACCTCCCCCCAGCCCGGAGCCCGGTCACGCCGCGTGGCCGGGCTCTTCGTTGGCACCGATGCACAGAATCGCCGGGTCATTGTGGCCGTGACGTCCGGCTCCGCGGCCGGATCGTGCTGACTAGAGGTGCATGAGGAGCAGGAAGTTCAACACCGGCGCGACTAGGCTGAGACCCGCTGCGACAGCCAGCGCGAACTGCGCGCGGCGCCCCCGGAGGCGGCTCAGCACCAGCACGACCATCGCGCCGACGATGAGAACCTTCACGGTGTACGCCGCCAGGGGAGAGCGCAGGATCAGCTCGCGGAAGAGTGGGTTGTTCTCGACGTAGGCGTGCACTCCCAGCGCACGGAACGTGGTGACGATGTCGGCCAGCTGCGCTGCGGCGGTGATGGCGACAAGCAGGGCGCAGATGTGGTTGCGCAGGTTGTCCTTGATCGCCCTGACGCTGGTGTCCTCGGCCTCCTCGGCGACGAGCTCGACGATGCCCACACCGTCTCGGCGGACGCGCGGTTCGAGATCTACCCCAGCCCTCATGTCGGCTCCCCCGCATCGTTGTAACAGCGCAGTGACAAGGATGGAGGGTTTGGCCCGTGAAACGCAAGCGACGCGCTCAACCCGGGCGGCTGGAGCGCTGTCAGTCCTGGGCCGGGGCCTCCTCGAGCGCCCGCTCGAGCCGATTCAGCACCCGGATGGTGTCACGCAGCTCCTCATCGTCCAGCGTGCTGAGGACTCTTGCCAGCCACCCGCGCCGGCCCCCGGTGGCTGCCGTCAGCGCGGACTCGCCAGAGG
>CATPAP010000065.1 GCA_955651875.1 Candidatus Dormiibacterota bacterium | reverse complement strand
CTCTAGCAGGGTGCTGAATACCTTCTTCAACCGCCTGCTGGGAGCTGGCGTCCGTCGGCAAGCCGAGACCCCGCTAGTCTTCGATCCGCTCGGCCAAGCGAACTTTCACGGTCTCGCCGGCCTCTTTCCCGATCGCTTTGCGGACGTCCGCCTTTACGGGCAGCTTGTGCGTGCCATCGCCCATGGCCATGAACGAGCTCCGGAATGGACGCCCGTCAATCGTGCCTCGGACCTTGACGAGGCCACGAGTCCCGAAGAACTCCACCGAATCGGGCATGACCACATAGGTCCAACCGCCCTTGTTGGGGCTCCTTTGCAGGGTGGCGGCGAATTGTTTGTTCAACATGCTCGTTATGGTACGAAGAAGGTCCATGTCATGGGCGGTGCGAGCGTCATCCAGCAGGCGCTCAACGCGGGGATGGTCGACCAGCTGCACCTGCATGTGGCACCGGTGCTCCTCGGTAATGGCACACCGCAGGCTCAGCCGACCCAACCACCGGTCACCCGCAGGACCGCTGACCCGTCGAGGTCCGAGAGCTTGGTGGCAACAAACTGCCGTGCCTGCGTGGACGTTTGCGCGCGGAGCGGCGGCGCCTCGGTGTCAAGAAGCGTCACGATCACGGCGGCGTCATCCTGCGGGGTCTGCGCCGCGCTGGCGAAGGTCGCCGTGGTGCGCGCGACGTAATATCCGATGACGGTCAGGGTTGCTGCGCCGGGATCCGGGGTTTAGCTCGATACCCGCAGGACGATGCGCCCGCGGCCGTGGCCGGTCTCACTGGCAGCGTGCGCCTGGGCTGCCTCGGATAGAGAGAACACCTGGCCGACCTGTGCGGCCAGGGAACCGGACTCGATGAGCTTGGCGAGCTCCTCCAGCACAGGGCGGGTGACCTCCGGAGCCCGAACTCCCGACGTGCGGACGCCGTGCGCGGCCGCCTTCTCCGGGTCCGGCCCGCTGGCCACGACGACCAGGATGCCACCCGGCTTCAGCACGCTCCACGATCGATCCGTGACCTCGCCTCCGACCGTGTCAAGGACCACGTCGACCTCACCCACCGCGTCTTCGAAGTTGGTCTTTGTGTAGTCGATGACCTCGTCCGCACCGAGCGATCGCACGTGCTCCACGTTGACGGTCGACGTGGTGGCGATCACATGCACGCCTTTCCACCGTCCAAGTTGCACCGCCAGGGAACCGACGCCGCCCGCGCCGCCGTGCACCAGGAGCCGCTGACCTGGCTCGAGCCGCGCCGTGTCGAAGAGGCCGGCCCACGCAGTCACCCCGCCGACAGCAAGGGTCGCGGCCTGGTCGAAGGTAATGGCGTCCGGCTTGCGCGCCAGGGTCGCGACCGACGCGGTCGCGTACTCCGCATACGTGCCCGTGCCGCGGCCGAAGACGGCATCGCCGGGGGCGAAGTCGGAGACTCCGGCGCCGATTTGCTCGACGGTTCCGGCCACGTCAAGGCCCGGGATGTGGGGCAGCTCGAGGGGCATGAAGTCCTTGAGGTATCCGGCCCGGAGCTTCCAGTCGAAGGCGTTGACGCCGGCAGCCCGCACTCGCACGAGCGCCTCGCCCGGTCTTGGCTCGGGACGCGGCACGTCCTCGACCACGAGGGCAGCGGGAGGCCCGTAGGTTTGAAAGCGCGCTGCCCGCATCTCTAAGCCTGCGGCTCAGTGAGCAGGACACCACCTTCTGGAGTGAGGGTCCAGCCGGGGTTGTGCGCGATCTCCCAGGGATGGCCGGCGGGGTCGATCACGATTGACGTGTAGCCGCCCCAGAATGTCTCAGCCGGCTCGCGGCCGACGCGCGCCCCGGCAGCACGCGCTGCTTCGGTGATCGCATCGACCTCTTCGCGTGACCCCACGCAGTGAGCCAGTGTCACCCCGCCCCAGCCGCCACTGTCCTCGACACACGAATCGGCAGCGAGACTGGCCCGGTCCCACAGCGCCACGACCATGTCACCGGACTGGAAGAACACGGGGTCCTCCCCCGATCCCCCGGTCCCGTTCCAACCCAACGCCGCATAGAAGGTGCACGCCCGCTCCTTGTCCGCAACGCCAAGTGTCACCAGGCTCAGCCGCTGTCTCATCCCTGGAGGATATTCCGATCCACCACTGCCAGTGGGTCGGTTGGAGCTATGACTGATCGATGGTCGTGGTCGTGGTGCCACCGGGGCCGACCGCCGTGCGGCGACGGCCGCCGAAGCCTCCCCACGAGGACCAGAACACCATCGACAGCAGGGTGCCCAGGATGCCCACCGCGAGCAGGATGAGACCGACCGTGTGCAGATTGACCCCCGCGCCGGCCGTGTCGACGTTGACCGCAAAGGCGAGAATCGCGCCGACCGCGATCAAAAGGATTCCGACTCCTAGACCCATGACCTGTTTGGCCTCCTTACCCCCAATGACGTGTTTGCTACCCTACCGCGGTATCACACTATCTGTCAATAGCCGGTAGCACGTAAGGCGACAGCGTCTCTGTTCAACCCGGCCCCTCCGCACTGGGAGGCCTGTCTGAGAAGGGCCCCGAGCGGAGCCGCGCCTACCTCGACTAGCTGATCGCCACCATCCGGCGCTTCGCCGGCCGCTGACCGCGGCGCAGCCGTCGGTCAGCCGGCGTGCGTTGCGGGGATCGCGCCCATGCGGCCGGCGCGGAAGTCGTCGAAGGCCTGGCGCAGCTCGTCCTGCGTGTTCATCACGAACGGGCCGTACCACGCCACCTCCTCGCGGATGGGACGGCCGCCGAGCACGAGCGCGTCGAGCGCCGGGCTCCGGCTCTCCTGCACCGAGTCGGCCGCGATGGTGAGCGCGTCGCCGGCGCCGAACACGGCCAGCTGGCCGCTGCTCACGGGACGCGAATCGGTGCCAACCGAACCGGCCCCGGCCAGCACGTACACCAGCGCGTTGTAGTCGCGCGCCCAGGGCAGCCCCACGCGCGCCCCCGGGCTGACGGTGATGTGGGTCATCGCCATCGGCGTGTGGGTGATCCCCGGACCGGCGCCGCCGCCGACCTCGCCAGCGATGACGCGAATCAGTGCGCCGCCGTCGTGCGACGCGAGCAGGCCCACCTGGCCGGCGCGGATGTCCTGGTAGCGTGGGTCCACCCACTTCTCCGCCCTGGGCAGGTTCACCCAGAGCTGGATGCCGTGGAAGAGCCCGCCGGACGCGACCAGCTCCGACGGCGGCGTCTCGATGTGCAGGATGCCCGCGCCCGCGGTCATCCATTGCGTGTCACCGTTGGTGATCAGCCCCCCGCCTCCGTTGGAGTCCTGGTGCGCGAAGGTGCCGTCCATCATGTAGGTGACGGTTTCGAAGCCGCGGTGCGGGTGCCACGGCGTGCCCTTGGGCTCGCCCGGCGCGTACTCGAAGGCGCCCATCTGGTCCATGTGGACGAAGGGATCGAGGAGCCGCTGGTCGAGGCCGGCGAAGGCGCGATGGACGGGGAAGCCCTCGCCCTCGAGGCCCTGCGGCGCAGTGGTGATGGAGATGACCGGGCGCTGCACGGCGTCTGCGCTCGGGATGGCGGCGCGCGCCAGGCTGGTGATGTCGTCGACGGTGACCGCGGGCATGGCGGGGTCCTCAAATTCTGCGGTGACCGCCGAGGAGTGGGTCCCGCTCCCACCAGTGTGACTGACCCGGTGCTCGGCCAAACATCGCCCGTGCGGGCCGGGTACGCTCGCCCCATGAAAGTGAAGGAGCTGGGCCACGCCGTCCTCTATGTCCATGACATCGAGCGCTCGTCGGCCTTCTACCGCGACGTCCTGGGCTGGGAGCAGATCTCCACGCCCGACCCGAGATTCCCGGCCGCCGCGTTCTCGAGCGGCCGCACCCACCACGAGCTCCTGCTCATCGAGGTCGGGCCGCAGGCCCAGGAAATCCCGGCCGGCCGGCGCGTCGGCCTGTACCACCTCGGCATCAAGATCGGCGACAGCGACGACGAGCTGCGCGAGGCCGTGGCCAAGTGCAAGGAGGCCGGTGTGCGCATCGTCGGCCTCACCGACCACACCGTCAGCCACAGCGTCTACGTGCTCGACCCCGACGGCAACGAGCTCGAGCTCTACATCGACGTTCCCGGCGTCGACTGGAAGAACAACCCGCAGGCGGTGATGGCCGCGCCGCGGCCGCTGGCGCTGTAGCCGTGGCCGCCGAGCCCGCCAACGAGTTCGACGTCATCTGCATCGGCGCCGGCACTGTCACCGAGGCCGTCGCCAAGGAGCTCGACGGGACCGGTGTCAGCCTCGCCGTCGTGGAGCGCGAGCTGGTCGGCGGGGAGTGCCCCTACTGGGGCTGCATCCCCAGCAAGACACTGCTGCGCGCCGCCGAGGTGCTCACCGAGGCCGAGCGTGCCCGCGCCCTGGCGGCGTCGCGCGTCGAGTTCGACGTCGACTTCGCCAAGATCGCCGAGCGCACCCACAAGATCGCGGGCAACGAGGACGACACCGCCGCCACCAAGTCACTGGTCCGCCGGGGCGCGACTGTCATCCGCGGCGATGGCCGGCTGACCGGGCCGCACACCGTGATGGTCGGCGATCGCGAGCTCACCGCGCGCAAGGGCATCGTGATCGGCACCGGCACCTCTGCGGCGATCCCGCCGATCAGCGGCCTCGACCGCGTCGACTACTGGACCAACCGCCAGGCGACGCTGACCCGCGAGCTGCCCACATCGCTGCTGGTGCTCGGCAGCGGACCCATCGGCGCCGAGCTGGCCCAGGCGTTCGCGCGCTTCGGCAGCCGCGTCCAGGTCGTGGAGGCGCTCGACCGCCTCATCCCCGGAGAGGAACCCGAGGCCGGCGCGGAGCTCGCCAAGGCGTTCGAGAGCGACGGCATCGCGGTCAGCCTGTCCGCCAAGGCGGTCGCCGCCGAGCAGTCCGCCGATGGGATCAGCCTGCGCCTCGAGGGCGGCGCGTCGCTCACCGCCGAGCGGCTGCTGGTCTGCATCGGCCGCCGCCCCAAGCTGGCCGGCATCGACTTTGCGGCGAGCGGGATCAGCACCACCGAGAAGGGCTGGGTGAAGGTCGACGACGCCACCCTCGTCGCCGCGCCCGGGATCTGGGCCGGCGGCGACCTCACCGGCATCGGTGCGTTCACCCATCTGTCCTGGTACCACGGGCTGATCATCGGCAGGCAGCTCAAGGGCGAGAACGCGCGCGCCGATCACCGCGCCATCCCGCGGGTCACCTTCACCGACCCCGAGATCGCCTCGGTAGGGCTCAGCGAGGCCAACGCACGCAGGCGGCTCGGCGATGTGCGCGTGGTCAGCGCCGACAGCGGCAACGGCACCCGCGGCTATATCAACGGGCCGCCCGGCGGCGTCATCAAGCTGATCGCCGACATGGATCGCAAGGTTCTCGTCGGTGCGCTCGTCGTCGGCCCCCGCGCCGGCGAGATGATCGCCGAGCTGACCCTGGCCATCCGCGCCGAGATCCCGCTGACAGTTCTCGAGGACACGCTGCACGCGTTCCCCACCTTCTCGCGCGACCTGGACGGGCTCTTTCCCAAGCTCGTCGACCGCTAGCGTCGCGGTGGACGCCACCGCCGCGCTGCAGCTGACGGAGTGGCGCCGCGAGGTGGGCGCGCTGTATGCGCGGGTCCGTGCCGCCGGCGATGGTGAGCGCGGCTGGGACGCGTGGCGCGCGGGCAAACAGCGGATGTACCGCGAACACCCGCAGTCGCCGGTCCCCGTGCAGAAGCGTGCGGCGTACACATTCGCATGCTTTCCGTACGACGCGTCGATGCGCGTGCTCGCCGAGCTGGTGCCCTCCTCCCCGCGCCACCTCGATGGCGACGACGAGGTCCCGGGGATGACGCAGGTCGGCCTGCTGCGCTTCACACTCGCGGGCGCGGAGCACGAGCTCGGCGCGTCCTGGCTCGACGGCTACGCCGGCGGCCTGTTCGTCCCGTTCGCCGACGCCGGCTCCGGCTCACAGACGTACGGCGGTGGCCGCTACGCGCTTGACACCGCCAAGGGCGCGGACCTCGGTAGCGAGGACGGGCGCGTCGTGCTCGATTTCAACTTCGCGTACGCGCCGTCGTG
>CATPAP010000064.1 GCA_955651875.1 Candidatus Dormiibacterota bacterium | reverse complement strand
GCGGGGACGTGCACGTCGCCACCCTGCCTTTCACGGCCATCGACCGCGCCGTCATCATCGGACAGGCGGATGGGCTCATCAAGGTGATCACCAAGGGCAGACCGTTGTTCGGCACTGGGGCGGCGGGGAGGTGCTCGGCGCCCACCTCATCGGGCCGGGCGCGGGCGAGCTGATCCACGAGTTCGTGCTGGCAATGCAGGTTCGCGCCTTCTCCGGCCGGCTCGCTCAGGCGATCCACGCGTACCCGGCGATGTCCGTCGGGGTACAGCAGGCAGCAGCGCAGCTGTTTGGGGCCGGTCGCGCCACAGCCGGCGAGATGCGCGAAGAGCTGTCGGAGCTCGAATCGTGACCGCACCGGCGGTCGAGGTGCGCCGCTCAGCCGGGGATGCGGCGGAAGGCGCGGTGGGTCTCGGGCGTCCAGAGGCACGCCGTGATGAGCACGCCGACCGTCGCGCCGGCGACAAGGAAACCGCCTGCGCTCGTTGACTTGGAGAGTTCCACAGCTCCGAGTGCGATCAAGGCCAGCGTGATGATGATCCCGGCCACGCTCCCCGCCAGGCGCGCCCAGTTGCGCAGCTGTGTCAGCGACATTGTGGTGCGCAGCAGCACTGCCCCGATGACGATGCCGATGGCGCCGATCGGGTTGCGAGAACTCACCAGCATGAGCACGCCGATGATCATCGCCACCAGGGCGACGACGGCGAGCAGTGAGGCAGCGATCTGCAGCGAGATGGTGTGGCCGCTGAGGGTGAGCGCCAGGCCCATGCTGCCCCCGTGCTTGGGACAGAGCTCTCCCTCATCGACGGGCTCGCCGCAGACGGTGCACAGCAGCGACGCGAGCTTCGGCGGCGGCGGGGCGCGGCGCACCACCGCTGTGCCCACGAGGAGGTCGTGCAGGCTGCGCTTGCGCGGGTCGAACACGATGAAGAGCGAATCGACGATTCGCAGCGGACTGACCAGTGAGAACGCGAGGTACAGCAGCCCCCGCAGGTAGATGGTGCGCCGTTCCGGGGTCACGGTGATGTCGCTGTCCGAGACGATGCGCATGGCCACAAGCCGCATCCCCGGAGTGGCCGAACGGCGAGCGACGACGACGAGGTTGTAATAGAGGACCACCGCGAGGGCGGACACGATCGATGTCCAGAACGTCACCGCGTCGGAGGCGAGGTGGGCGACGCCTCCGATGATTCCGGACACGAGCTGGGCGACGTAGTCGACGGCGAGATAGAAGATGCCCTGGAAGGCGGCGTCGACGATGTTGACGCCCACGCGCACCCAGAACCCGGCGTAGTACGCGCCCGGGGCGGCGACGTGCGGACGCAGGAACGTCGGGTACCCGGTGAGATCCGGCGTGTCGAGGATGGCGGCGGGCGCCGCCACGGCCGTCACGAACGCGCCAGGGGCTGTCTGTCGGCGGCCCTCATGGCCCGGGAGTATATCCCGGCCGCCGAGTGAGGGACGGATGGGCCAGCCGCGGTGGCTACGACGGCTGGCTCTGAGGGAGCGCCTCCAACTCGCCGCCGGGCTCGCCGCTGCCGGTCTGGTGCGGCGCGGCGATGGCCCGGCCCTGGAGGTGCTGTTCGCTGCTGAGCTCGGCATACCGCGCCATGGCGCGCTGGATCGCCTCGGGGAGCACGACATCCTCGAGGTCGATGGAGGTGACGCTGATGCCCCACGGTTCCGTGCGGGCATCCACGAACCGTGCGAGGGCGAGGCGGATGGCGTCCTGGTCGAGCAGCAGCTCACGCAGTCCGGTGCGCGCGACCACGTCGCGGAGGGCGGCGTGGACCAGCTGGCGCGTGGACCGCTCGTAGTCCACCACACGGGTGACGGCCAGGACGGGGTTGAGGACCTGAAGATGGACGGCAGCACTGACGCGCACGGGCACCCCATCGTGGGTGAACACCTCGTGCGGAGGGACATCGAGGGGGGAGCTGCGCAGGTCGACCCTGGTGAGGCGATCGATGCCCAGCGGAAGGATGTACCGGAGGCCGGGGGTCAGTAGGGGCCCACGCCGGCCCAGGCGCAGCACGACGCCCCGCTCATACTCCCTGACGACACGGAAACCGGTGGCCAGGATAATCAGCGCGAGACTGCCCCCCCCGATCGCCGCGATGATTCCCGGGTCCACGGCCCCTCCACACTCGGCAGTCATTGTAGCGAGCGTCCGGTTCATTTGCACGGCTCGACGCGATTTATTCTGCACTCGACACCGGCCATGTCACGTTGCGGCTCACAGTTGGCCCGCGCGTTGGCGAACCGTTTGCTGGGACCTGAGGGCTAGCTGAGGGAGTAGGTCGCCGGGCGATCGGCCGACACGGTGACGCGAGATCCGGCCCGCTCGAGCAGGCGTCGGACCTGTTGACCCGTGACCTGGTCATCGAGCCGCTGGCGAATCGCGACGATGGGGAGCGGGCGAGTGCTGCCCCGCAGCACCTCGAAGATGCGGTCCTCAAGAGAGGCCGGCCTTGCGCCATGGTTCCTGCCGTTGCCGTTGTGCGCTGGAGCCGCTCCGTCCCTGACGATCTCGGCGGTCGGCCCGGGCGGCGTCGGAATGGCGTCGCCCGCTTGGCCGGCCGGCGGGGCCGGCATCGAGATGGTGGTGCGGCCTGGAGCTTCGCCGCGCAAGCGCGCCATCAGGGTGGGGAGGTCGTCGAGAACCTGGCGCACGAACGCCGGGTTGCCGCTGACCTCGATCTCGCGGTCACCATCGCGCAGCCGCACCGAGTGGTCGGGCGGTGGCATGTCCCCGCCCCGTGTCGGCGGGCGCCCAAAGGGACGCGAGGCGGCGAAGCCGGGCCGGTCCATGGACGGCCGGTCTCCGCGATCGGGGCCGGGACCGGCCGGACGATCGTTCCTTCCGCGATCGAAGGGCGCGCCGCGAAACGGACGCCGATCCTCCGGGCTCACCAGGTCAACTCTTGGCGCCTTCGCCCTTGGTCACCGAGCCCGTCGCGACGCCGTTGGAATCGCCACCGCCCTCAGCGGGCGCCTGCGCCTCGCCCTCGTCCGGAGCGCTGTCACCCTGCGGATTGCTGTCGGCGGGTGCCGTCGAGGGCAGGGTGATCGACTCCGGAGTGTCGTCATCGAACTCGGGCGGGGCCCCAAAGAGGCGGTCGGCGAGCTTGGAGCGCAGTGGCGACTTGACGAGGGCGACGATGCCACCCGAGATCACGCCGAGGATGACCAGGCGGCGCACGCGGCGACGCTTCTTGGGCCGCACTGCGACGGCGAGGGCCGCGGACGCGTCTGCGAGCCGATGGCGGGCGGCGACGGCGGCCTGGCCACCGCGCTCCTCGGCGTTCTCGGCGAGGCGCTCTGCGGTGTCGGCGAGGACGACAGCGGCGCGCTCGGCGGCGTGGCTCAACGTCTCAGCTGACTTCTCCGCGGCGCTGCGCAGAACGGGAGTGGCGACGCGCTGCGCATTCTGGGCAGCGGCGACGGCACGCTCGGCGAAATCCGAGGCGGCCTCTCCGACGACGTCCGCCGCGCGGGAGCCCGCACCCGGGACCTCACGTTCGATCACCGCCGTCTTCGACTTGCGTCCCAACATCACGAACGTCCTCCGCTGCCCCCGACCGACTTTTGAAAGACCGATCATACGTGCGGCGACCCCGTCCAGCGTCAGGGCGTCAATAAAACGCCATAGTCACGCCGCTTTGGCGCGTGCGACTGCCCTCAGTGAGAGCCCTGTGTCCAACGGAGCGTCGAGGAACCAGCTTTTTTTTTTATTGATAAGGGGACCTACGAGATTTACTAGGTTGTACTCG
>CATPAP010000063.1 GCA_955651875.1 Candidatus Dormiibacterota bacterium | reverse complement strand
TGGCGGGTGAGCACCCATCGCTTCAGCGCCTGGGACGGGACCCAGGACCCGCTCGGCCCTGACGTCGAGGAGATCTTCAACCGTCTCAGCGAGGACGTGTTCCACGGCTGGGACTTCGAGACCGCGCTGCGCCGGATGCTCAGCCAGGGGTGGCGCGACAGGTCGGGACGCCGCCTCATGGGCCTCGAGGAGATGACCGAACGGCTGGCGCGACAGCGTCGCAAGCAGCTCGAGAAGTACAGCCTGGACGGCGTCTTCGACGACATCACCGAGAAGCTCGACAACGTGGTGCGGCTCGAGCGCCAGGGAATCGACGAGCGCGTCGCCAACCTCGACGACGAATCGGCACGGCGCATCCTCGAGCGCGTGGCGGCCAAGCGGCGCGAGCAGCTCGACAACCTGCCTCGCGATCCCGGCGGCGCCATCCGCGAGCTGCAGGGATACGAGTTCATGGACGAGCGGGCGGAGCAGTCCTTCCAGCGCCTTCTCGAGGAGATCAAGAAGGGCGTCGTAGACACCTACTTCAAGGAGATGACCGCGCAGATGCAGGCGATGTCCGGCGAGGACGTCGCCGAGTTGCGCGCCATGGCGCGCGACCTCAACCGCCTGGTGCGCGAGAAGCTTGAGGGCATCCCCGACGCGCAGCGGCAGCGCAGCTACGAGACGTTCCTCTCGCGCTGGGGCCACCTCTTTCCCGGTGCGCCGCCCAAGGTCGACGACTTCCTCGACGAGATCACCCGCCAGATGGCGCGGATGGACTCGCTGATGCGCTCGCTCTCGCCGGAGATGCGCCGCCAGCTCGGCGACCTTGTCGATGCCGTCTTCGGAGACCCCGAGCTGCAGAGCGAGCTCGCCGAGCTCGGCGCCGGTCTGGAGATGCTGTCGCCGCGCGGTGGCCTCGGCTCGCGCTACTCGTTCTTCGGCGGTGAGCAGCTGCCTCTCGACGAGGCGATGCAGCTGATGGGACGGCTGCAGTCGATGGAGGAGCTCGAGCGCAGCCTCCGCGAGGTCTACCGGGGCGGCCAGGTCGCGCCCGACACGCGGCGCCGGCTCGAGGACCTGCTCGGCGAGGACGCGGCCCGCAGCCTCGACCAGCTCTCGCAGATGGCCCAGGAGCTCGAGGCCCGCGGCCTGGTGCAGCGCGACGGAGACGGGCTCCGGCTCACCGCGCGCGGCATGCGCCGCATCGGCCAGAAAGCGCTGGGCGACCTCTTCGCCCAACTGCGCAAGGACCGCTTCGGCGAGCACACCCTGGCCCACCGCGGCCAGCGCGGTGAGCGGGCTGACGACAGCAAGCCGTACGAGTTCGGCGACCCCTTCGACCTCGACGTCGAGCGCACCGTGATGAACGCCATCCAGCGCCAGGCGGCCGAGGGCCCCGGTGAGCGCGCCCGTGTGCCCCGCCTCAGCCCCGATGACTTCGAGGTGCACCGCAGCGACTCGCTGACCAGGTCGTCGACGGTGCTCATGCTCGACATGAGCCGCAGCATGCCGCTGCGCGGCTACTTCTACGCCGCCAAGAAGGTTGCGCTGGCGCTCGATTCGCTGATTCGCAGCCAGTACCCGCGCGATTCGCTGCACATCATCGGCTTCAGCGACATCGCCAGGGAGATCAGCTCGTCCGACCTGCCCCACCTCACTGTCAACGAATACGTGTACGGCACCAACATGCAGCACGGCTTGATGCTGGCGCGGCGCCTGCTCGCGCGCGATGGTGCGGCCAACAAGCAGATCATCATCGTCAGCGACGGCGAGCCCACCGCGCACATCGAGAACGGCCGCCCCGTGTTCTTCTACCCACCGCTTCCCGAGACGTTCGAGAAGACGCTGGTCGAGGTGCAGCGCTGCACCCGTGAGGGCATCGTCATCAACACCTTCATGCTCGAGTCCAACCATCAGCTCGTGCAGTTCATCGACGAGATGACCCGGCTCAACCGCGGCCGCGCGTTCTTCATCAGCCCTGATCGCCTCGGAGACTATGTGCTCGTCGACTACGTGTCGAGCAAGCGGCGGCGCGCCGCCTGAGCGTGGCCGGCGACTCCCCCGGCGACCGGGCGGCGTTCGCCGAGCGGATCCGCCTGCAGATCCAGGCGCGCTACCCCGGCTCGACGGTCGACGTCGACCCCGCCAGGTACTCGCTGCACGTGCGCGGTGCGGGCCTCGACGTGGTGCTGCCGCTGGCTGCGCTGCACACCGCGTGCGAGCGCCAGCCGTCACGAACCGGGTCGCTGATCACCGAGTTCGTGAGCTCGGTCGAGGCCAGCCTGGTGCCGCGTCCGGCCGCCGCGGTCTCGCCGGCGCGAGTGCTGTGGTGCGTGCGCAGCCTGCGCTACCTCGCAGGGCTTGCGCGCAGCGAGGAGCTGCTCACCGAGACGATCGGCGGCGACATCGTCGCCTTCATCGCCGAGTCACTCCCCGGCCAGGTGATGCGCGGCGTGCCGCGGACGGAGTGGGAGGCAACCGGCATGGCTGTCGGCGCCATCCGCCGCGCCGCCGACGAGAACACCGCCAAGCGCTTCGCGCGGGTGCGCGAGCGCGTCGCGGCCATCGAGCGCATCCCCGCCGACGGATGGCGCCTCGCCGGTGACTCGCTGTACCAGGGCAGCATCGTAATGGTGCCCGCGTTGCTGCGCGCCCTGGTGGAGCGCGCCAGCGGCGACATCCTCATCGGCCTTCCCGACCGGGCCGTGGCGCTCATCCTCCCTGCCTTCCTGCCGACCGCCGAATCGTTTGGGCGGCGGGTCCTTCAGGAGTGGCGCGAGTCGATGAACCCGTGCTCGCGCGAGGTGCTGCGCAGTGACGGCACCACCCTGCGCGTGGTCGAGCGCGGCCGCCGGCAGTCCTCGCTGCTGCCCTGGCTCAACGACTGAGGGGCCGGCTCCTAAGCGCGCGGGGCCGTCGGCGCGGCCGGCGCGTCGATCACCCTGGTCCGGGCCTCCTCCTTGCGCGCGGCGATGACCGTCATGGCGGCCAGGGCGGCCGCGCCGAGGACGCTGGTGCCGATGCGGACGGCGCTGCGCAGGGTGTCGCCACCTCCGGGGCCGGGGAGCGACGGCCCCGCGCCGAACCAGACGGTGACCGCCGTCTGGTTCGCGCGCTCGCCGTGGCGCACCGACCGGCCCCTCTCGACGCGCACTGCGGCGGGCGTCAGCGGGTGGCGAGGCGGACTTGCAGCCGGCGACGCGCCCTCGATGTGGCGCAGCGCGCTCGTCGCCGCTGCTCGCAGCGTCGAGCTGCGCGCCGCGCCTGCCGCCGCGCGGACCAGCGGGCCCGCCGCTCTCAGCTTTGCAGGTGCATTCGAGGCCATCGACGACAGGATAGCCGGGTGCGAAGAGCGGCATCGGCAGCCTGCTAGCGTTGTGCGCGTGATTGAGATCAGCGACTGGGCGGCGCGCGTCGCCGCCGCGCTCCGCGGCGCGATCGCGGCTCAGCCGCAGCGCGATGCATCAGGGGCTGCGGGTGACATGCTCGCGGTTGCGGAGTCGGGCGCCGCCGCCGGGGGCCTCGACTTTGACGACCTGCGTCAGCG
>CATPAP010000062.1 GCA_955651875.1 Candidatus Dormiibacterota bacterium | reverse complement strand
GGCCGCCTGGATCGCCAGGCCGCAACTGAAGAACGCGAACGCCACCAGGGCGAGGACGATGTCCTGGACTGCCTGTGCCGAAACGGCGTTGCTGATCAGGAATGGCACGCCACCGGTGGCGGCCACGGTCTTGGCGATGCCGTCTCCGCCCGCCGGCACCGCCAGGATCAGCGCCAAGACGAGAACGAAGCTGCTCACGCTGGCGACCAGCAGCGAGGAGATGATCGCCCGCGGCACCCGCCGTGACGACTGCACCACCTCCTCAGCCACATCGCCTGCCGACTCGAAGCCATAGAAGATGTAAATGTGCGCGAGGATGGCCACGAACGCCGCTCCAAGCCACCACGCTCCGCCGAAGTCGGCGCCCAGCCCGTTGCTCGCCACACTCTCTGCACCCTGGGTGCTGAAGAGGTAGTCGAACCCGTGGTGGAACCCGGTGACCGCCAGTAGGATGGCGACGCCGAAGGTGCCGAGAATCTCGACGTAGACGCCGATCTTCGAGATGAACCCGAGCAGGTTGACCCCGACGATGTTGAAGAACGTCTGGAAGGCGAGGAGGAGGACCGTGAAGACGAGGATCGCGTTGGGGTCGGAGGGCACGATGCTGCTGTGGAACAGGTTGTTGATCAGCGGCCCCGCGTAGATGACGAAGCCGGTGTCGACGGAGGCGACGGTGACGATCAGCGCCCATCCGTAGATCCAGCCCACCCACCAGCCGTACTGCCGTCCCATCAGGTTCTTGCCCCACTGGAACAGGGCTCCGGCGATGGGGTAGTGGCTGCCGAGCTCGGCAAAGACGAGCGCGACGAAAATCTGGCCGACGACGACGATGGGCATCAGCCAGAGGTATCGCGGACCGCCCGCGCCCAGCCCCAGGGTGAACAGCGAGTAGATACCGACGACCGGTGAGATGTAGCAGAAGGCGATCGCGAAGTTCTCGAAGAGGTTGAGAGCCCGCCTCAGCTCCTGCTTATAGCCGAATGCGGCGAGGCGCTCAACATCAGCGCTCTGAGGGTGGGGGTCCGCGGGCAGGCCGCCAACAGTCATCGGTGCTCCCTCTCTCTCCTCGGAATCGCAGTCGCGGGCGGGTCCGCCGGGAGTATCCCCCCCTCCAGGGCGCCTCTGCAAGCTCACCGGCCGGCTCCTGCGCGAGGCTCGCGCAGCGCGCTACGTCCGGCCGGTCGCGATCTGCAGGACTCGCGCCCAGTTCTCCTCCGCGTGGTCCATCGCCGACACGTGGCCCGAATCCATGATCCGGACCTCCGCCCCGGGGATGACCCGAGCGAGGTACTCGCCGTGCGCCTTGGGTGCGAGCGTGTCGTGCTCTCCGTAGGCGAGCACGACAGGAACGCGGATTGTCGCCACGTCGAAGCCCCACGGACGCAGGAACGCGAGAACATCGTCGACCCACCCGAACGGGCCCTGGCGGACCGCTTCGGCGAGCATTTCCCTAAACACCCGTTGCACCGACTCGCGCGCCATCAGGGCGCGGTCCGACGGGGCCAGGTCCTCCTCGACGTCAAGGATGTTGAGCGCATCCTCGCGTATCTTGTCGACCTCGCCGGCGAGGTAATCGATCAACGCCTCCTCGCCGGCCATGGCCGCCGACCACTCCCGCACGTTCGCTGGAGCCTGGCCGGCTATCCATCTCTCACCGAGCGCCTCGTACGGGGCCACGGGGACGACCGCGTACGCGGTCAGCACACGGTCCCCGAGAAGCGCAGCACACGCGAGCGCGTGTGGTGTGCCGCCGGAGCCGCCCCCCACCACGAACCGGTCGATCCCCAGCGAATCGGCGATCGACACTACGTCGGAGACGGCGTCGACCACGCTGCGCCCACGGTATCGGTCGCTGACACCGTACCCCGGACGGTCGTAGGTGACCACGCGCATGCCCAGCCTGTCGAGCATCGCCTCGTCGTGGTGGCGGCCCAGGCGCGAGCCCGGGGTACCGTGGAGGCTGATCACCGGTACGCCCTGCGGCGTCCCCCATTCCGCCACCCCGAGCGGCCGCCCATCGGCGCTCGTCAGCACCCTTTCGCCGAGCTTGGTCATGGCGCAGCTCCTCCACCGATGGCGCCGTCCGTTGCAGTTCGCACCGCGGTGGCGCGCCAGCCGTGGATCCTGCCTTCGCCGATGGTCACCTCGAATGTTGCGCGTTCGACGGAGCGCAGCTCCCAGCCATGCGCAAAGGCGGCATCCAACTCCTCGCGATGAACCCGGCGGGGACCCCAGTCACCGGGCTCTTCATCGCTGAACACCATCAGGTGATACCGACCACCCGGCTCGAGGACTCGACGGATCGACTCCACGTACTTGGTGCGGTCGTTGTCATCGAAGACGTGGAAGACACCGCTGTCCAGAACAGTGTCGAAGGTGGTGCCGAGAAACGCGAGGTCAAGAGCGTCGCCCACCTCGAGCCGGACCGTGGCGAGGCCGCGTTCAGCGGCTCTCTGGCGTGCGATCGCGATCGCCCTCGGAGAGGAGTCGACACCCGTCGCATCCAGCCCGCGCGACGCCGCCAAGAGAGCCAGCTCGGCGGTGCCGCAGCCAACGTCGAGGACCCGGCCGCTCACCTCGCCCGTGTCGAAGAGCGCGGCGAGCGCCGGCTGCGGCCTGCCGATCTCCCAGGGTGGGGTTCCGGTGTAGGCATCGTCGAAGCTCACGAATTGCGGCGGCGTGAAGTTCGCGTCATCGGTCATGTCGCGAGTCTGACAAGCTGTGACGACCCGTGGCACCACAGTAACCAGCGCGACGGCGAGGCGTTCCACCGGCATGACCAAAGCTGATCGCAGGCTCGCAGCGGGTGCCCTGGTGACGATGTCGCTCCTGGCTGCATGCGGTGGCGCCGCCGCCACGCCAACGGCCGTGCCGTCGCAGACAGCAGCGGCGTCCGCCTCGCCGACGAACAGCCCCCAGCCGGTCGCGGTCACGATCGCGGTGGAGAAGAACGACGCTCGGACGGTTTTGTTCCTGCGGGCAGACGGGACCACGTTGGGGCAGACCGACCTTCAATCAGCGGAGGACGTTACCTCGGCCGCTGGGAAGTTGTGGTACATCGGTGCGGGTGACGGCCACCTCCGCACGGTAGGTGTCGACGGAAGCCGCTCGGACGTGGGCTTCCTTGAAGGTCTGGCCACACCCGGGAGCACAACGTCGGGTCTGGCCGTGAGCGGAGATGGCAGCAGATGGGCATGGGGTTGCCTCAGCTGCAATTCGAGTGCTCCTCGCACGCGACTCTACGTTGGCGGCGCGGGCATTCGGGCTCACATCGTCCTCGACGAACCAACGTCGAACTGGGGGCTGGTTCCGTTGGCCTGGACCGCGAGTGGACTCATCGTGGCACGCCAAGCGACCGGGCTCGGGGGCTGCTGCTATCTGACCCCGGAGATCGGCCACATGGACGCCATGCTTGTCGACTCTGCAACCCTGCAGGTGTCCGCGACATGGAG
Organism: Candidatus Dormiibacterota bacterium; assembly: GCA_955651875.1. Lineage (GTDB taxonomy): Bacteria > Chloroflexota > Dormibacteria > Aeolococcales > Aeolococcaceae > Aeolococcus. Next base: position 1,212 of record CATPAP010000062.1, on the reverse strand, counting down.
CGGCTGCAGCACCGCATCTGCAAGCCAGAAGGGAGCTTTCGCATGTGTGAGCGCCTCCCTGACCGTGCACCTGCCGGATGGCTCGACACGCATGGTGAGTCCGACGCCGCCGGTCGCCGGCGTCGGTTGGGGTCATGTCGACGACGCGGGCAACCGTGTGGTCTTCGCCGTGATCCACAGCCGAGCGGGCGGTGAAGGTGTCTGTCCATGCGTCATCGACACCGAGACCGCCGCGTTGGATACCGGCGTCGTCACCAAGCTGGCGGACCAGATGACGCCTGACGGCCTGCTGTCGAACGGACGGGTCATTGCGAGTTCAGCGCCGCTGCTCCCCGGCCAGGGCACCTTCTCGGAGTGGCTCCTCTCGGCCGATGGCACGCGGGTGCAGTTGGGCCCGAACGGCGCACACTTCGTCGCGATCGTGTCGCCCTCCTGACGGATGGTGTCCGGCGCCGGCCCGATCCATGCGCAGGAGCAGGCTACTCAGAACCGCCGCACAGGTCGATGTGCTTGGCGGCCAGCACCCGGCTCACCGATGCGATGAGCTGCCAGCGCGGTAGCCTGCCGCTTGCAACCTCGGCCTCGATGGCGGCGACGGTAGCGCGGGCATTCGAGGCGACGTCCGCAGCTGCACTGTTGTAGATCACCATGTCAGCACCTGCGATCAGGGCCGCCGTTGCCGCCCCAGGCACGGTCAAGCCAATGCTCGTTATTGCTCCGGCCGTCAGTGAATCGGTGAGGATGAGGCCGGTGAACCCGAGCTGATTCCGCAGCACGGCGACGACCTCCGGCGAGATGCTCGAGGGCAGGGAGGTGAGGCCGGGGACGGAGGCGTTGCTCAACATCACGGCGGGGACACCCCCGTCTATCGCCGCTGTGAAGGGCACGAGACCCTGCTGCTTGAGCACGCTCCAGGGCGATGTCTGCGCCGGGGCTTCGTCGGTGTTGTCACCCGCCCCGTGGAGCCCGGGGAAATGCTTCGCCACTGCAATCACTCCGGCCGCCGACAACCCGGCGGCGAACGCGCCGGCGTCTGCGGCCGCAACCTGCGGGTTGTCGCTGAATGCACGACTGCCGTCGGGGTCGAGCATCGTCGGGCCTTGTCCCGCGTCCAGATCCATCACCGGCGCGAGATCCATGGTGATGCCGATGGCGCGCATGCGCCGACCCGCCGCCAGCGCGTAAGCCTGGATCTGAGCGGCCGTCATGGTC
>CATPAP010000061.1 GCA_955651875.1 Candidatus Dormiibacterota bacterium | reverse complement strand
GGCATCACCTGGGGTGGCGTGGCCTTCGAATGGACGGGCAACCCCTCCCGGTGACGGGGCGGCGCGATGCCGCTCGTCCGCTGGCTGCCCCTGGACCGAAGCTGCGTCCGGTGGCGCCGGCCGGCACCGTCGAGTGCCGAGGCTGCGGGCGGCGCTTCGTCGAAGCACGGTTCGAGAAGCATTTGCGCGTCTGCCCGGACTGCGGCCGCCACGCCGCCGTCCCTGCGCTGAGCCGTGCCGGACAACTCGCCGACCCGGGCACGCTCGGGATCATCAGCATGGACATCGCCGATCGCGACCCGCTTGGTTTCAACGATGGGGTCCCCTACCCCTCACGCGTCGCCGAGGCGCGCGCGCGCACCCACCTCGACGAGACGTTCCTGGTCGCCAGAGCGGAGGTGGGGGCGGTCCCGGCTGTGCTCGCCTGCATGGACTTCGGCTTCCTGGGAGGGTCGCTCGGCAGCGCCGCCGGCGAGCAATTCGCGCGCGCCTGCGACGTCGCCGTCGCCGAGTACCGAGCGCTCATCGCGGTGTGCACGTCGGGCGGCGCGCGGATGCAGGAGGGGATCGCCTCGCTGGCTCAGATGGCGCGCTGCTCGGCCGGGGTGGTCGCCGTCGCGCGCGCCCGGCTACCGTACGTCTCAGTGCTCGCCGACCCGTGCTTCGGCGGCGTCACCGCATCATTCGCTGTACAGGCCGACGTCATCCTCGCCGAGCCGCACGCGCGCATCGGTTTCGCAGGCGGGCGCGTCATCGAGCAGGCGAGCCACGACCGATTGCCCGCGGGATTCCAGACGTCGGAGTTCCTGCTCGCCCACGGCATGATCGACGCCGTCGTGGAGCGCGGCATCCTCCGCAACACCATCGTGCGTCTTCTCATCGGATTCTCACGGCCGCGATGACCGTCACCACAGACACCGCAGAGCGCGAACGCATCGCCTTCGCCGCCGTCGAGCTGGCGCGCAACCCGGGACGGCCGCGTGCGCTGCAGGTGATCGCGGGCGCCTTCAGTGAGTGGACCGAGCTGCGCGGCGATCGCCTGTACGGCGACGACCGCGCCGTGGTCGGCGGCCCCGCGCGCCTCGGCGAGCGGTGGGTCATGGTCATCGGGCAGGAGAAGGGCACCGACGCAATCAGCCGTGCGCTGCACAACTTCGGCATGCCCCATCCCGAGGGCTACCGCAAGGCCCAGCGCCTGATGCGCACCGCGGAGAAGTTCGCCATGCCGGTGGTGTGCCTGGTCGACACACCGGCTGCGCACGCCGGCGTCGGCGCCGAGGAGCGTGGCCAGGCGTGGGCGATCGCCGAATCGCTGATCACCATGCTCGAGCTCCGGGTGCCGGTGGTGAGCGCGGTTCTCAGCGAGGGCGGCTCGGGCGGCGCACTCGCCCTGGCTCTCGCCGACCGCGTGCTTGCTTTCGACAACGCGGTGTACACGGTCGCGCCGCCGGAGACCTGTGCGGCGATCCTCTACCGCGACGCCGGACAGCGCGCACGCGCCGCCGCGGCGCTCAAGCCGGGGGTTGACACCGCGCACGCCATCGGCCTCGTCGATGAGCTCGTGCCCGAGCCGATGCCGGGCGCGCACGCACACCCCGAGCTGTGCGTCGCGGCGTTGCGCGGCGCGCTCGTCCGTCATCTCGACGAGCTGTGCGCCAAGGATGTCGATACCCTCCTGCAGGAGCGCACACAGCGGTATCGGCGCGCCGGCGACGCCCCGGGAAGCGACTAGGCGGCCACCTGCACGACGCACCCGCGGTGCCGGGATCAGCGGGGCCGCGAGCCCTCGGCGAGTCCGGATCGGTGTCCGGCCTTGATCACGCGCATCACGGCATCCGCGTGCTGGAGGAGACTGCCGACGTCGTTGCCGTCGTCCGGGAAGATGGCGACGCCGCATGAGATCGTCACACCGGCCTGGCTCAGCTCCGGGTCCTCCCGGACGCGCAGCTCAAACGAGCTGCTGATGCGCAGACCAACGGCGGCAGCCTCCTCGTGGTCGGCACCGGGCAGCACGCAGACGAATTCGTCGCCGCCATAACGGGCGGCGGAGTCCTCGCGTCGGAGCAGGTTGTGGAAGACCTGCGCCAGGATGGTGAGCACGCGATCGCCGGCCGCGTGGCCGTAGGTGTCGTTGACCGCCTTGAACCTGTCGAGGTCGCAGAAGACCACCCCGAGGGTCCCCGTCAGCCGCCGCGCCCGGGCTACCTCCTGGTCGAGGGTGCGGGTGAGCTGGCGGTGGTTGGCGAGGCCGGTGATGCTGTCGAGGTGAGCCTGGTCGAGCTCGCGCTCGTAGCGTCGGGCGCGCTCGATGGCGCGTGCCGCCTCGCCCGCGAGCGCCGACACCACGGTGACGTCCTCCTCGCCCCAGACCAGCTCCTGCCGGTGGGAGGTGAGCAAGTACACCCCGATCACCTCGTCGTCGGTGATCATCGGCGCTCCGACGGCGCAGAGCGTGACCCCGCGGCGCAGGTTGGCGAGTTGCTCCCTGGCCTGCACGCCGAGGTTGGCCTGGGCCATGTGCACGTCCGACGCGGTCGGCCAGACCATGGGCCGGCTGGCGGCGAAGACCTTGCCCGCGAGCCCCTCCCCGGGCGCCAGGGTGAAGTCGAGGTTGTCGCTCTCGGCCGCGCCGACACCGGTGGGACTGAGATAGAGCGGGAGCTGTCGCAGCCGGTCTGCCACCGTGTCATAGAGAAAGACGAAGGCGTGGGTCGCCATCGGGTACGACTCACGGCTGGTCTCGAGGACCGCACGCGTGACCCCGAGGACATCGATGGCCGTACCGACGCGCGCGGCGGTGGCGGCATGGGCGGAGCTGCGCAACGTCTCCGAGTCCGTGGTCGCCCCGGCCGCCTTGGCATGGGCGAGCACCACGAGCTGCAGCCCTGCCATGAAGGCGATGGCGACCAGCAGCGTGAGCACGTCGCCGCTCGTCCACAGCAGCCAGGCAGCCGCGAAGACGCCGTCGACGAGCACCGTTGCTGCGACGAGCGCCCGAGGCCGGGCCCGTGCAGGCGCGCTGAGGTGGACGGCGGTGAACAGGAGAACGGCGACCACGTCGAGGCCGGCCAGGTGGCCACTCGCCAGCGCCACCATGCCGCCGCCGATCAGAGCGGCAACGACCTTGCGGACGACGACCGCGAGGTCGTGCTCCATCCAGCCATAGCCGATGAGGCGCCACGTCGCCAGGGCGTACGCGGTCGCGGAGACGCCCAGACCGATCTCACCGAGCCAGCGGGAAGCGGGCAGGGGCAGGGTGAGCAGACGGACGAGGACCGCTCCGAGCATCACTGCGCAGGCGAAACCGGCGGTGGTACGCGATGCGGCCGAGCTTCTCTCCACTACGCCCCCTTGGTCGCATCCATTCCGTCATCGTGGCAATACGAGCCATATCTTTTCAGACAACCTGGGCCGCGCAGGCTTCCCGTTGCCAAGTTGTCGTAGGCCCGCTTGTGGGCGGCCCACCGGCGTGCTAGCGTTGCGCAGACGAACTGACGTTCGCCGCCCGCCCCAGCGCACGCCCCCACGTATGAGCACACGCCTTCTCCACATCGCCGATCTGCACCTCGATCGCGCCTTCGCCGGCATGGGCTGTCAGGGCGAGCTTGCGATTCGGCGACGCCTCGGGCTGCGCGACGCCCTGCGCCGCGCGGGCCGGACGGCTGCGGATCAGGGGTGCACGGCGATCACCATCGGCGGCGACCTGTACGAGCACGACCGCGCCGGCGCGGACACGGCCACGTTCCTCGCTGACACCTTCGCGTCCTGGTCGCCCATTCGTGTGCTCATCGCCCCGGGAAACCACGACGCCCTGCTCGCCGGCTCCGTGTACAGCCGTACCGAGTGGCCGGCCAACGTCCATCTCTTCGTCACCAACGAGATGGCGCCGCTCCCGCTCGCCGAAGGGCTCACAGTCTGGGGCCTGGCTCACCTCGAACCCGCGTGGCAGGGGAACCCGCTCGCGGGCGAGGCCGTGGGGGGAGACGGGGGTGTCCACCTCGCACTCTTCCACGGTGCCGAGCTGGGCTCGCGACCTGACGGCAAATCGATCCACGGACCGTTCCACGCCGCAGACATTCGCGAGCATGGCTTCGCAGCCGCGCTGAGCGGCCACTACCACCGCCGCCGCATCGACCCGGCCAAAGCCCTGCTGTACCCGGGGAGCCTCGAGCCGCTGACCTTCGACGAATCCGAGCCGCGCGGGCCGGTGCTCGTCACCATCGGTGGTGACGGTTCGGTGGGCTATGAGCCGCTCAACGACAACCGCTGGAACGCGCGCACCGCCATCGCCGACGTGTCCGGGGCGCACAGCCTCGCCGACGTGGTCGACGCGGCGTGCGCGGCCGCAGCGCTCGCCTGTGCGGGCCTCGAGCCGGAACGCACCATGCTCCGTGTCGATCTCGTCGGGGAGATCGACACCGCGGTCTCCACGGACTCCTTCACCGTCGAGACGGCGGTGCGAGACGGCAGCGGTGCGGCCGGCGTGCGCGCCCGCGATCTCACCACCCCCCTCCTTGGCCTCGCTGCGCTCGGGCCCGAGGGGACCGTGCGCGCCGCGTTCGCCAGGGCGGTTGCCCAGGCGGCGGCGACCGCCAGTGACGACGAGCACCGACGCAGCCTCGAGGACACCCTCCGGTACGGCCTGCAGGCTCTCGGCGGCGCCGAGATCGGTCTGCGATGAGATTCCAACGGCTCGAGATCGGCGGGTTCGGCCGACTCTGTGACTTCGAGGTCGACTTCCACCCGCGTTTCACGGTGCTCCTCGGCGAGAACGAGTCCGGCAAATCCACCGTGCACCGTGCCCTCCGCGCCGCGCTGTACGGGCTGGACGCCGGCGGCCAGGGTCGCCCGACCGACCGCAGCGACTGGGCGCGATGGACGCCATGGTCGGGAAACGACTACTCGGTCGTGCTCACATACGAGCTGGCCGGGGGCCGGCGCCTACGCGTCGCCAGGCGCCTCGAACAGCGCGAACAGATCTGCCAGGTCCATGAGATCGGCGGCGGCGACGTGACCGCCGATGTGAGAGTGGGCCGCGTGGTCGCGCCCGGGGTGGTCCATCTCGGAATCGACGAGACGGTCTTCTGCGCGAGCGCCTGTCTCGATGAGGACGGGCTCAGGCTGGGGGGGATGGACACCCCGGCCTGCCGCGCCGGTGAGGTTCAGGAGGCGATCGAACGGCTTGCCGACTCGGGAGATGCGACGACAGCCGCACAGGCCATCGCCGCGATCAACGAAGCCGTCACCAGGGTCGGCTCCGAGCGCCGGTCGGCGAGCCCCCTGGGCCATGCGGTCAACCGGCTCCGCCAGCTCGATGTGCAGGTCGATGAGGCGAGACGGAAGCTGCGCTCCCTCGCGGCAGAGGAGGAGCGGCTGCGCGGCCTGGAGGCCCAAGCGAACAGCGCCGAGGAGCGACGCAGCGACGCCGAGCGGCGCTGGTTGCTCGGGCGCCTCGCGGCCATCGCGGCCCAGCACGCCGAGCTCGCCGCCACGGACGCGGAGCTTGCCCAGGTGGCCGCCGAGGTGGAGGGAACCAGGCATCTCGCAGCCTTCCCGCTTGACCCCGAGGATCTCGTCGCGACCGCGGCAGCGGAGGTCCAGGAGACCCGCCGCGCGGCGGACGAGGCACACGCGCGGGCTTCGGCGGCGGCACCGCAGGTGGCGGCCGTCCACCGACGCCGCGCCGAGATCAGCGCCGGGCTGCGCGCCCTCGGGCGGTCCAGTGTTCTCGCCGACGAGGCCGTCGCCGACGCGGTCGTGCTCGAGCGCGGTCTCGCCGAGACGCTGGCCGGGCGCCGGCGCGGTGAGGAGCTCGCCGCGGTCGTCGGCCGCCGCGACGCGCTGCGCCGAGAGATCGCCGCCACCGGCATCGCGGGCACCACGGCGGCCGGCGTGGAGG
>CATPAP010000060.1 GCA_955651875.1 Candidatus Dormiibacterota bacterium | reverse complement strand
CATTTCTGGGCGCTCGCCCTGCTCATCCGCCGTGACTACGCGAGCGCGGCGGTGCCGATGCTTCCAGTGGTCATGGGAGAGCGCGAGACCCGTCGCCAGATCCTCCTCTACACCATCGTCCTGGTGCTGGTGACGGCGCTGCCGCTGCTCGCCCATTCCTTCGGGCTCGTGTACCTGGCCGGCGCCGGGCTCCTCGATGGGGGCTTTCTCCTCACCGCTGTTGTCGCGGTCCGCGATCCCTCGGCGCGAGCCGCTCGGCGCGTCTTCTACTATTCGATGCTGTATCTGGCGCTGCTCTTCGCGGTCATGGCCGTCGACCGTGTGATCGGCTGACGGCAAGGGAGGACAGGCGTGGACAAGAAGATGGCTCGCAGGAACATGCGCACCGGCATCTCGATGTTCATCGTGGTGCTCGCGCTGATCGGAGTTACCTTCGTGTGGGCGGCCGTATTCCTCAACGCGGTCAAGTAGGAGGCGATGTGTCCGACGAGAATCCTCCGATCCACGAGGTGGACACGACTCACGGGGAGCACGCCGCAATCCACCTTCCCCCGCCGAGCTTCGTGCCGATCAGCGTCGCGCTCGCCCTCGGCACCACGTTCGTGGGCTTCATCGACCAGGTCCGCAACGCGCTCGGACCGCTGGTGTGGGGGATCGGCCTGGTCTGGCTGATCGGCACCTGTGCGGTGTGGTTCCTCGCCGCGCGCACCGAGTTCAGCGAGCTCCCGGATTCTCTCGACGGGCACTGACCCTTCCGCGCAACGTCTCTCCCCAGCCCCCGGAGTACGCTGAGGCATCGTGGAGGTGGCTCATCTGGGGCTGGGTGACTGGTCCTGGGAACCGACGGTGCTGCTTGGGCTTGGCGCGCTGTCGGCGGCGTACATGCTGGCCTGGCGCCGTCGCCTGTTGAGCGACGACGACGACGTCAGCGCCTGGTTCGGCTCGCCGCGGGCGCGCCCGTGGTTCTTCGCGGCCGGCGTGCTCGTCGGCTTCATAGCGCTGGTCTCGCCCATCGACACCGGCGGCGACCAGTACCTCTTCTGCCTGCACATGGTCCAGCACCTGCTGCTGATGATGGTGGCACCGCCGCTCTGCATCCTCGGCGTGGCGGGCATGGGCTCACCGTTGGCCGGTCCTGCCGGCATCTGGCGGCGCGCCTGGGCACTACTGGTGAACCCGTGGTCGGCGACGGTCATCTTCAGCGCGGTCCTGCTCGTCTGGCACATCCCGGCGCTGTATGACGCCACCCTCACCACCGAGCCGATCCACGTCGTCGAGCATCTCAGCTTCATCGCCGTCGGGGTCATCTTCTGGTGGCCCATCGTCGATCCGATGCGCGGCGCCGACGGTGGCCGCTGGGTGGGAACCTTCGCCAAGATCGCCATGCTGGTGGCCTCGGGCGTCCCACCGACGGTGCTTGGACTCATCTTCACCCTCGCGCCGCACGCGTTCTACGAGTTCTATGCGCGAGCCCCGCGACTGTGGGGCTTGACCCCGGTCGTCGATCAGCAGCTGGCCGGGGTGGTCATGTTCGGAGCCGGCAACCTCATCTATTTCGTGGTGGTGGTCATGGTGTTCTGGCGGGTGTTCGGCGATCCCGCGCACGACGAGGAGGAGGCGCAGCGAGCATCGGGCTGAGGCGTTGCCGGCAGGGCGGGGCTGCTGTGCCATCCCCTACCATCGCGGGGAACATTCATGTGGTGGCATCGCGACTCGGACCGGGCTCGACCGTCGCCCGGCAGATGCCAGGAGGGACACGTGGGCTTGACCGGGATCCGCGCCACCGTGGTCACCGCCGGCGTCGGCCTCGCCATCCTGCTGAGCGCGTGCGGCAACGGCCCCCCAGCACAGGGCGGTGGCGGCGGCGGCGGCAGCGCCTCCATCGGCGTGGCCGGGGCCACCCTCGGGACCCCGGTGGTGAAGGTCATCGCCACGTCCGCTCTTCAGTTCAGCCCCAAAGGTGCGACGGCCAAGGTCGGCCAGGTCGTCGGGTGGATGGTGGCGCAGGACAGCGTGCCGCACAACGTGACGTGGGACGCGGACCAGGCGCTCAACTCGCCGCAGACCGTCGGGCCCGGCCAGACCTGGCAGGTGAAGTTCACCGTCGCCGGCACGTACATCTACCACTGCACCATCCACCCCGGGATGGATGGTCAGATCACCATCAGCGGCTGATTCGCAACGGCGGCGACCGGACATCCGTGAGCTGGGCCGCCGTGGAATCCCAACACCTGATCAGCCGGCGTCGCCCCGGCCGGCTGGGTCACGGGTCCGGCTTGGCGGGCAGCACGTGCGCGTCGCCGGCGAGCACTCGAACCGTTCCAGCCGGACCACGCAATAGCAGGGCGCCGTCCTCATCGATTCCCTCGGCCACGCCGGTGACGAGGCCGGCGGCCGAGGTCGCCGTCACCACCTCGCCGATGCCGGCAGCATGCCGCATCCATTCCTCGCGGAGCCGGCCCAACCCGGCCGCGCCGACTCTTTCCAGCCGCGCCGCGAACTCTCCGAGGACGGCTGCGAGCAGGCGCGCCGGCGACGGTGGCGACGCGACGAGCTCGTGCAGACTCACTCCGTCGACCCCCACAGGAAAGGATGGCACGCGCAGGTTGACGCCGAATCCCACCGCCACGGCGGTACGCCGCCCAGGCGCTGCCGGTTCGACCTCGCAGAGGATCCCGGCGAGCTTCCCGCCCCCTGCGAGCAGGTCGTTGGGCCACTTGAGGAGGCTGTCGCAGCCCGACGTGCTGGCGATCGCAGCGCGGAGCGCCACCCCGGCCGCGATGGCCACCCCGCCGGGGTTGGGATGGTCGGTGCGGATCAGGATCGACACGAGCAGGGCCGACCCGGGTGGCGCCGTCCAGACGCGATCCTGGCGCCCCCGCCCCGCCCTCTGGGAGTCGGCGACACAGCAATACCCTGCTGCGGCCCCGGCTCGAGCCGCGGCGCGCACCACGTCCTGGGTGCTGGTGGTCTGCGCGAGGGTCTGCAGTCGGAAGCCGGGGAATGCCTGCCGCCCCGCCTGCTCGAGGATGGTGACCCCCACAGAATCCTCGATCACATTCCGCGCCTCATGTCAATGCTTGACCTTCTCAGATGCAGTGCTAGCATTCCGTCCGGCACATCGCCGGTGTCCGGATTGGGGGCCGCGTCCATGTTCATTGTGGTGCAAGCGAAATGATCCAGGAAACCTGCACGCGGATCGAGGAGCTCGAGGATTACTGGACGTCGGAGATCCGCGCCCGGCACGCGCGCCGCAACAAGATCCGTGACATCGACGACATGCTGAACCAGTTCGAGATGCTCAACCTCGCCGATGAACAGCTGATCCCGGGCGACCTCCGGCATCGCGTCGCCGCGTTCATCCGGGCCGAGGACCACCCTCTGCACGGGCGCAACCCCGTGGACGTCTCCATCCCCGACTGGATGGAAGCCCTCTACGATGTCCAGGACGGGCTGATGATCCGGTTCCCCGACGACATCGACTGATGTCCTTGCCCGGGCGCGGTTTTCGCCCGGCCTTCTATAGTTCCGCTGCATGAGCGAGCCGCCGCGCCGAGGATTCTGGGAAGCGCCGGTCCCGCCGGCGTGGGCAGTGCGAGCCCTGGCCAAGGGCATCATCGGTCCCGAACGCTTTGAGGCCCTCGTCGCCTACACGGCAGATCCCACCGTCGTCCGGCGGCGCACCCGGCGCCGTTCCGCCTGTTTCTGCCGCGCTCGGGCGCGACGCGGCTGCACGAGCTGGCAGTTCCACTAGGACCGGCGCAGACGCGCCGCGGGTGGAGTGCGATGGCTGCAGTCACGCCGGCCGTGGGAGGGGACAGGATCTGCCCGCCCGCTGTGGAGACGAGTACGCCCGGAGGGACTTGAACCCCCGCACCCGGCTCCGGAGGCCGGTGCTCTATCCAACTGAGCTACGGGCGCCCGCGGGATTGAGGCACGAGTATACGGGCCGGGCCGTGAGCACCCAGGCGACGCACGTCACCACCATTCGAACGGCCGGCCCTCCCAGGGGTCGAGCAACGGGTATTCGCGCGTGTTCGCCAGCGCGTCCAGCCGCTCGTCGAAGGCTGCAACCTCGTCACCTTCGAGCAGGCGGCCGAGCGTATCGCGCAGGACGGCCCTCCGCGGCGAGTCGGATGCGAGCGCCGCCACCCGCGCGGCTACCTTCTCGGGCAGTGGCTGACCGCCGAGCTCGATGAGCACAGAGCGCTGACGGGGATACGGCAGGAAGCTGAGCGCGTTGTCGATGCCGCGCAGGCGGCCGTCATCGCCGAGCAACAGATGGGCCCTCTTGCGGTCGGCGTTGTTGATGAGCACATCGAGCGCTGCCAGACTGCGCAGCTGGTCGTCGAGGACGTTGCGTGGTGCCACCACGCTCTGCTCGGCGCCGTGAACGAACAGCTGCATCGAGCCGGCGCCGTGCGGGCCGTCGCGAGGCGCGGTGGGAGGCACGACGCCGTCGTCGAGCGCAGCGCTGACCACGTATGCGGCCACCTCGCGCAGGTGCAGCGTCTGGCGCGGGAAATCCCAGAGCGGCCGCTCGCCGCGAGCCGGCTTGTAGATCGCGCGCAGCGGCTCCTTCGGATGCTCTGGATCGTGGCCCTCGAGCTCTACGAGGAAGACGGCGTTTGACGAGTAGACAATGTGACCCATCGCGGTGATCGGCTCGCTGTGCAGACGGCGGAGCACGGCGGCGTCGCGCTCCGCGCCCCATACGGCGGCGTCATGCACGACCGCGTCGGCGGAGCGGCGCGCTGCCCGCCGTACGGCTGCTGCCTCGGTGCGCAGCTGCGCGTCGAAGGTCACCACCGGGAGATCCTCAGCGTCGTCCCGGCGGCGCGGCCGGTGCGGTCGCTGCCTGCTCAAACGTCGGCGTCCGGAGGGTCAGCGGGACCGCCGCGCGACGACCGTGACGGGGAGGCCCGCCACGGCGAGCGGCACACCGAAGAGCAGCGCAACGGTGAGAAACATGGAGAGCGACACGACGCCGATGCCCGCGCAGACGATCAGCACCGCCACCGCAAGGACGGCGACGTTGAACGCCCACATCCGCCAGCGCAGAGGTGGTCGGCGCGAAGCCGATGGCTGCGGCACCGGGCCGTGCGCGGGCGGCGCCATCCGGACCGGTGGCGATGTGTCCTCGCCATCGAGTGGCAGGTCAGGCCTGCCGAGCGCGCCCCACCACGTCGGAGCGCCCGCTATCGGTCGCGGATCGGATTGCTGCCCGGAGGCGGGACGCGGGGGATCGTCAGACATTGCGTGTCCTGGGCTGTTCGATGGTGACTGCGACCCGCCGTGACAGGAGGTGTGTGCGAGGTGCCGGCGGCCCCACGATCATACCGCCGGCCCATGGGCGGGTCGCTCCTAGAATCGGGACCGTGGCTGCCGCGTTGATCGACGCACTCAATGCGATCCAGCGTGACCATCGTGCCTGCGAGCGCTGCGTCACCGCAGGACTGCTGGAGCGCGCCCACCCTGTTTTCAGCGGCCGCGCCGGCCAGCGCATCCTACTGGTCGGGCAGGCGCCGGGACCGGTCGAGGATGACGTCACGCGCCCGTTCGCGGGCCGGGCGGGCGCGCAACTCATGCGCTGGTTCGCGAGCGCGGGCTTTGGCGGTGCGGACGAGGTGCGCGCCCGGGTCTTCATGACGTCCATGACCACCTGCTTCCCGGGCCGGCTGAGCAACAACTCCGGCGACCGCCGTCCGAGCGCCCGCGAGGTCGCGCTCTGCAGCGACTGGCTCGACGCCTACCTCGAGGTCGTCGACCCCGCGCTCATCCTGTGCATCGGCACGCTCGCGCATAGCCGCTTTCTGCCCGGGCGGCGGCTCGAAGAGATCGTGGGACGGGCATGGAGCGTCGAGGGCGAGCCGATCGACGGTGTACCCCAGGTGTCGCCGGCGCTGCTACCGCTGCCGCATCCATCCGGCCAGAGCCGCTGGCTCAACGACCCTGGCCACGTGCGCATGCTCGACCGCGCCCTCGAGCGCCTCCGTGAGCTGGCACGCTGGGCCCAGTCGACCGGCGGCTGACGCGAGCGTCCGCGCCGTTGACGGTGAGCGGCGGGCCAACCGAGCCGGTGATATGATCCGCGGGCCCTTTCGGCTTTG
>CATPAP010000059.1 GCA_955651875.1 Candidatus Dormiibacterota bacterium | reverse complement strand
GCTCCGGAAGGAGGCGGGCAAGCGCGCGCACCGCGGTGGACTTGGCTGTGCCTTTCTCGCCGCGGATGAGCACGCCGCCGATCGCTGGGTTGATGGCGTTGAGCACCAGCGCCTGGCGCATCGGCTCCTGCCCGACAATGGCGGTGAACGGAAAGACAGAGCGGCCCACCTGCATGTGGCCATTGTCGCCGGTCGGCCGCTTGGCCCGGTCCAAGCCAAGCGCCCGCCAGCTCATACCGCGGTGCGCTTGAGCCTTCCCGTGCCTATCGCCCGCGCAGGGTGCGCTCGACGCCGGCGAGGATCGCGCCCTGGCTGAGGTCGTACAGCCCGAGGTACTCGCCGCCCGAGCGTTCGGCGAGGTCGAGGCAGGCGTTGAAGCCGTAGCCCCCGCTGAACAGCTGTGAGCGTGGCGGCTTGCCCGCGCCGCCAACGCGCGGCAGGGGCGTGACCGCGATGTGGTCGCGTGCTGAGTCGATGACGAGCATGCGCACGTGCTCGGCACCGACCTGCGCCGCGAGTCGCTGTGCCTCGAGCAGCGGCTCCTCGCCGAACAGCGAGATGTTGCCGCGTCCGTCGCTGATGAGGACGATCAGCGGGTACACGGACGCGTCGCGCAGACGTTCGGTGCGGACCACCTTGAGTCCGGCGACCAGCCCGTGGGTCAGCGGCGTGGTGCCACCGACGGCGAGCCGCTGCAGGCGTGCCTCGGCGAGGTCGACGCTGGAGGTGGGCTGCATCACCACACGTGCGCTGCGTCCCGAGAACACGACCAGCGACACCTTGTCGCGGCGCACGTACGCCGCGCGCAGCAGTGAGAGGGCGGCGCCCTTGGTGGCCTGCATGCGCTGCTCGGCGTCCATCGAGGCGCTGGCATCGACCACGAAGACGATGAGGGTGCCGGTGCGGCGCCTGCGCACCTTCTGGCGCAGGTCCTGGCGCTCGAGGTGGAGAACCGGTGCGTCGACGTTCCCCTCCGCTGCGGCCTCCTGGCGGCGGCGCAGCTGGTGCGGCGCCGCGGCGCGGACGGTGGCGTCGAAGGCGACGTCTGAGGTCTTCTCGGTCTGTACCGCGCGGACGTACCTGCCGCGGCGGTCCATGCTGCGCGACTGGGTCCGCTTGCCGCTTGTCTTGCGGCTGCGGCGGTCGCGCGGCAGAGTGATCTTGCGCACCGGGAAGAGCTCGCCCGCGTACAGCTGCGACGGCCCCGACGCCGTCGACTCACTGCCGCGCGCCTGGTCGCCGTGAGAGGCGCCCTCGCCCTCGTCGGCGCTGGTGGGGGACTCCTGGGCAGCCTCGGACTCCTCGGGCTGCGCGGTCGACTCCGCGTCGGCGGTCGATGCCTCGGCGTCACGGCGCATCTCCTCCATGCGTTCGCGCGCGCCCTCCGTCGGCGACGTCGCGCCGCTGCTGTCCGGTGAAGCGTGCTCGCGGCGCCGGTGCGCGAGGGCCAGCTCGGCCGCGGTGATGACGTCGACCGCGCTCACCGCCAACGCATCCATGCCGTCGACCGGATCCGTCGAGACGGCGTCGACCAGCCGCTCCGCCTCACGCCACGCGCAGATGGTCTGGGCGGTGCTGCTGATGACGATATCCGCGCGGTGCCCGACGGCACCGGCGTCGACGCAGATCAGCGCGATGAACTGGCGCATCGACGCCGTGACGCCCACCAGCGGCAGCAGCTCGGTGGCCCGCGTGATGACCGCTCGCAGCCGGTCCTGGGCGCCGTCCTCCACGTTGGTGGCATCAGCGGCGCTGGTGGCGCGCTCGATGACGCGGACGCGGTCGTCGAGGACTTGCAGGCCACCGACGTCCACGCACAGCCCGAAGCGATCGAGCAACTGCGGGCGCAGCTCCCCCTCCTCGGGGTTCATCGTGCCCACGAGCATGAAGCGGGCCGGGTGCGAGACGGACACGCCCTCGCGCTCCACGGTGTTGACACCCATGGCGGCGGCATCGAGGAGAACGTCGACGAGGTGATCATCGAGCAGGTTGACCTCGTCGACATAGAGCAGGTTGCGATTGGCCGCCGCCAGCAGTCCGGGCTCGAAGCGGCGCTCTCCGTGCTTGATCGCCGCCTCGACATCGATGCTCCCGACCACGCGGTCCTCACTGGCGTTGACCGGCAGCTCGATGACGCGCATGGCGGTCTGCTCGCTGTGCAAGACCTCGCCGGCCTGCGCACGCGCACAGCACTCGTCGCACCACAGCGCCGGTGCACCGGGATCGCACTGGAAGCGGCATCCCGCCACCACCGCGACATCGGGGAGAAGCGCCGCGAGGCCGCGCACCGCGGTCGACTTGCCCGTTCCCTTCTCGCCACGGATGAGCACCCCGCCGATGGCAGGGTTGACCGCGTTGAGCAGGAGCGCCTGCTTCATGGCCTCCTGCCCGACGACGGAGCTGAAGGGCAGCACCGATGGTCGATCGATCATCGCCAGCCATTCTCGCAGGGCGCCGCGAACTGGACGTACGTGCTGTGGAGATCGTCGATCGCCGACGGTGCATCCTCCGGATATTGGACGGTGATGGCACAAACACCAGGAGCGGATGTCTCGAAGCTGCACAGGGCCACGGGAGGGCCTCGAGGCCGGCCCACACAACCGCGCGGCGAGCTCACCGGCGCAGGTCGGCGGTCGCGGCGCGCACCTGGTCGGCGGTCAGCGCGACGGTCGCGCGGCAGGCGGGATGGTCCACCGCGACGGCAAGCGGCACGCCGTCGAGCACCGCGCCGCGCTGCGCGGTGTCGAGCTCGAAGAGGAGGTGGAACGCGCCCGAGCCGTCCTCGCCGGGATCGGTGCGTGCGGGGACGCGGTTGCCACCGACGTCGAGGGACACGCGCTCGGCGATGCCGGTGAGCTCGGCGAGACGATCGCCGAGGGTGGCCGGATCGGCGACATCGAGGAACAGGGTCGCCGCCAGCCGCGTGTGACCACCTGCAAACTCACCGAATGCGGCGGCCTCGGCGGCGACGCGCTCGCTGTCGGTGACCCGCTCGGCGCGGAGCAGCTCCTCAAGCGAGGTGCGAACGGTGTCGCCGGTCAAGAAGACGAGCTCGAGGTCACCGGGGAGCTCGATGCGGCGCTGCTGCGCGGAGGCGGAAAGCCGGGCTCGGGTAGCCTCGCGATCGCTCTCGTAGGCCGCGCCGGTGCGCACCTGGTCGGTGCCGGACGGGTCCACGCTCACGCGGCCGAGCGTACCCGCTTCGACCCAGAGATCGACGGCGCGCGAAATCCGACCATTTCAGTATAGTTTTGCCCCTATGGCCAACCTTCCTTTCGACCGCAGCGCGCTCAAGGTCGGCCAGGTCCTCCTCATCGGCGGCCTGCTGACCGCCTGGCTGGTTGCCCTGGTGCAGCCGGCCGCCGCCGCCGCCTTCCCGGTCTTTGCCCTGATGCTGCTCGGCAGCGCCCTCTCTCCGTCGACGAGCCTGCCGCGCGCGCTGCACGTCGGGTTCCTCAAGCCGTGAGGCCTGGTGAGGCCGCGGGTGCGCGTCGAAGACCCTGCGCCACACCGCTTCGCGCAGCTGGTGGGAGGCACCTTTCTGGTGGCGGCCTCCATCGCCGCCATCACTGGGCACCTGACCGTGGCCTGGACGCTCGGCTGGATCGTCATCGCCCTGGCCTTCCTGAACTTCGCCTTCGACATCTGCGTCGGCTGCATCGTCTACGCCCAGCTGGTCAGGGTCGGGCTCTTCCCGGTGTTGGGCCGCCGCCCCGCCGCCGGCTGGGGCGTGGCGACGCAGCTGGCCCCGCTCATCGCGCTGGGCGTGCTCGCCGTCGCGGCTGGGGGCCTCGGTCTGCAGCGTGCCTGGCAGCGGCGACTGGTCGGCAGCTCGCTGATCGAGACGGTCGCCGGCGGCGCTGCCGGTTCTGTGCCCGACATCCTGTACTTCACCGGCGAGAACTGCACCGTCTGCCACGTCGCGTAGCGGCCGGCGTTGGGCCGGCTGCGCGAGCTGATCGAGGATGTCGACATCCGGGAGCTCGACGTGGCCGCCAATCAGCGGGCGGTCCGCACCTACCGGGTGATGACGCTGCCGACCACCGTGGTGCTGGACAGGCGGGGGAGCATGACGGCGGTGAACGCGGGGTTCGCCACCGAATCGGTGCTGCGCGACCAGGTGGAGGCCACCCGCGCGTCCTCGGCCCAAGCTGCCGTCGCCTGACGCGAGCCAACGCTCGGACGGCGATGGGCGGCCGCGTGTTTCAATCGGCCGATGACGACCACGCACGCCCGGCAGTCCGAGGTGTCCCTGCCCACCGCCTGCGATCTCTTCCGCGTCGACGACCTGCTCAACGATGACGAGCGGCTCATCCGCGACACGGTTCGCTCCATGGTGCGCGAAAGGGTTCTTCCGGTCATCGGCGACCACTTCGAGGCGGGGACCTTCCCCCGTGAGCTGGTCGCCGAGGTGGCCAAGCTCGGCTTGCTGGGCATGCATCTGGTCGGCTACGGCTGCGCCGGCGCGACTGCGATAGCGTACGGCGTCGCCTGCGAGGAACTCGAGGCGGGCGACAGTGGTTTGCGCTCGTTCGTCTCGGTGCAGGGCTCATTGGCGATGTTTCCGATCCTCGCCTACGGCAGCGAGGAGCAGAAGCAGAGGTTTCTGCCAGAGATGGCAGCTGGCTCGATGATCGGCTGCTTCGGACTCACCGAGCCCGACGCGGGCAGCGATCCGGGAAGCATGACGACGGTCGCGAAGCGGCACGGCGATGGCTGGATGTTGAACGGCAACAAGATGTGGATCACCAACGGTTCCCTTGCCGACGTAGCGGTGGTGTGGGCGGCCACCGACGAGGGTGTTCGGGGCTTTCTGGTGGAGCGGGGCACTCCCGGGTTCACCACCACGGACGTGCACCGCAAGCTGTCGCTGCGCGCCTCGGTCACGAGCGGGCTGCACTTCGACTCTGTCGTGCTGCCCGAGGCGGCGCTGTTGCCGGGTGTCACCGGCCTGCGCGGTCCGTTGTCGTGCCTCAACGAAGCGCGTTACGGCATTGCGTGGGGCGCGATGGGAGCGGCGCGCGCATGCTTCGAGGCCGCCGTCGAGTACAGCAAGACCCGACGAGTGTTCGACGGACCGATCGCGCGCTTCCAGCTCACCCAGGCCAAGCTCGCGAGCATGGCGACGTCGTTGGTCCAAGGCCGGCTGGTTGCGCACCGCCTCGGCACTCTCAAGGATGCGGGGCAACTGCATCCCGTCCAGGTGTCGCTCGCCAAACGGGCCAACGTTCGAGCGGCCATCGAGGTTGCCCGCGAGGCGCGCACCATCCTCGGCGCCAACGGCATCACCCTCGAGTACCCGGTGATACGCCACATGAACAACCTCGAATCGGTGCTCACGTACGAGGGGACCGAGGAGGTGCACACGCTCATCCTGGGCAAGGCCATCACGGGAGAGGACGCCTTCTCCTGAGTATCACGCCGCCGCGGCGACGTCCCATCCCTCGACCTCGCGGAACGAGTGGTGGCCGCGCGTGGCGACGATGATATGGTCGAGCATGGGAACACCCATGAGCGCGGCTGCGCTGCGCAGGGCTTCGGTGACCGTGCGGTCGGCCCGCGACGGTGAAGGATCGCCGGACGGGTGGTTGTGGGCCACGATAAGTGCCGCTGAACCAGCTCGCAAGGCCGGCGAGAGCACATCGCGCGGCGTCAGACGGGAGCTGTTGATGCTGCCCACCGCCACCGTTTCACAGGCGATCGGCCGGTGCCGAGCGTCGAGCATCAGCACCCACACGTGTTCGCGAGAGGCGGAACGCAGACCGCCGAGCAGGAGTACGGCCTCTCGTGGAGAGGTCACTGACGGACGATCGTCAGGGAGCCAGCGCTCCGCGAGCTCCCACAGCGCAGCCAGACGCAGGGCGCGCTCGGGGGCGACGCCGTGCTCGCGCGTCAGCCCAGCGGCGCCGAGGAGCCGACGCTCCCACAAGGGAACAGCAGCGATTCGGACGGCACACTCGATCACGTCGGTCGACGGTGTCGCCCCGCCGAGCACCTGCGCGATCAGCTCCGCATCCGTGCGTGCTGAGAGCGGATCTCGGTCGTTGGAGGCGCACGAGTTCACACACCGGAGTGTAACACACAAACTAGTGGTGGGTACCGTCGCCCGACGCCGCTGCTCAGCCCCTCAGCAGCAGCATCCCCACGACAAGAACGACGACGAGGGCGATCGCGAGGACAGGCGCCGTGTACCGGCTGTCCAAGGCGGCGGCGAGGTGGCCGCCCGTTCCGAACATTCGACCCCTCTTTGGCGGATTCTGTGCGGACGTCGCCGTCTCCAGAGCGCCTTGGTCGACGCTGACGATGGCCACGCGTCCTTCGGCGTCGTCCGGGAGCTCCATCCGGTCGACGAACGCCGGAGTGCGCAGCACACT
>CATPAP010000058.1 GCA_955651875.1 Candidatus Dormiibacterota bacterium | reverse complement strand
GCGACCTGGGGAGCCGCGATGAGCGCGAAGAGCGAGACGTTGCGCTGCGCCTGCAGCGCGGCGGCGAACGCACTCCCGGCGAGCAGAAGATCGAAGACGTCACGCCGCGGCGTCAGCACCCAGGCGACCACCAGCAGCATCGCCTCAGCCTCGAACAGGCGCAGCCATATGCCATGGAAATCCGGCGACTGCCACTCGGTGACCACGCCCGTCACCGTCGGATTGGTGAAGGTGGCGCCGAGGTAACCCCACAGGCCCGGACCCGAGGGGTTGACCAGGGTTGCGAGCAGACTGCCGACCACGGCGAGCGCGAGCAGCTCGCGCGAGCGGCGCTCCACGCCGCGCGTGGCGAGCAGCGCGAGAACCGCGATTCCGAGCCCGATGACGAAACCTGCGTGGAGGTTCGCCCAGAGCGCGAAGAGCGGTGGCAGCGCGAGGAGCACCCATCGCGATCCCCTCCGCCAGCGAATCAGGACGTTGAGTACGACGGCAGCGAAGAAGAGGCTGATCACCTGGCCGCGCACCCCGACGAGCTGAGCCGCCACCTGCGCGCTGAGGAGCAGCGCAGCCGCCATCCACGGCCCCGACGGGCGGCGGTCGGGCGGTATGGAGAGCACCGCGATGAGCAGCGCGGAGGATGCCACCACACCCATGAGCAGCGAGGCGAGACCGGGGCCGCCAAGGTCGACGGCCCGCGCCAGCCCAACCTCGTACAGCCACTGTTGTCCAATCCAGGGGTTGGCGGTGTGAAGGAAGCTGAAGGGCTCCGTTGCCGGGATGCCGTGAGCGATGATGTAGTGACCAATGGCCAGGTGCCACCACACGTCACTGTCGCGCAACGGCTGCACGGTGAGCACCAGGCTCAGGATCGCGGCGCCGACCACCCAGGCATTGCGGCGCAGCCAGGCGGTCATCCGGGAGCCTGGTTGAGCTGCGACGGCGGCGTCCGTACCAGCGCAGTGCAGGTGTCGTTCGCTGCCGTCCACGACGGCTGCGGTGGCAGCTGCAGCCGAGCCACGCGGTCACGCGGCGCGAACGCGATGCTGTGCGGGTCCTGGTAGACCTCCACCCAGTCGGACGCGTGCAGCATCACGTTGCTCAGCGGGGCGTTGGTATCGAAGAGAACGATGTCGCTGCCGGCGCCACGGATGAGGCTGTCCCATCGTGGCGTCACCGACTCGACGTCGCCGTAGCTGTGGAGCAGTGCATCGCCCATCAGCGCCGCGTCGCCGAAGATGTAGACGCGGTCCCCGTGCGCCGAGAGCCTGTAGGCGACGTATCCGCCCTCGCCGTACTGGTTGAAGATGCGCAGGGGTCGCGGGTCCGCCGCCAGCCAGCGCACCGCACATACCGGGAAGTCCTGCGCGTAGAGGAGGGAGTCCTCGCGCGTGCGCATCGACGGGAGAAGCCGGCTACCCACATAGACGGCGAGCACGGCAGCGCAGAGCAGCAGCCAGCTCACCAGCCTGATGCCGACCGGTGGCAGCGGCGCCGGTCGCCGGCGGGCGTGCAGGCGGTTGACGAGGATGTCAGCCTGGTTGATCCAGACCGGGGTCGACGCCGCCACGAAGAGCGCAATGTGGCGCACGGATTGCAGTGACAGTGCCACCGTGACCACGACCAGCGCTGCGTCCCGCAGCCGGATGCTGCGGTTGGCGACGATCAGCGCCACCAGGCTGAGCAGCATGACGCCGAAGATGCGCAGCGACCAATCGTGGAAGTCGGGCGAGTGCCACTCAAGGATGAGCGACTGCTGCGCCGCCGAACCGAGGGTTCCGAACGGGTAGAGGATGATTGACGGCCCGTTGAGGTTGATGGCGCACACCACCAGCGAGCCCACCAGCAGGAGTGCGAGGCTGCGCACCCGCTGGGCAGGTGCGCGCCCCTCGAGGTGGAGGAGATGTGCGACCGCCTCAGCCGCTGCGATGACCGCGATGAAGCCGAGGCCGATCAGGAAGCCTGAGTGGAGGTTTCCCCACACCAGGAACATTGGGAGCAGGAGCAGGGCCAGGCGTCCGCCCCGGCGCAGGTGGCGTTCGGCGAGGAAGAGCGTGAGGCAGGCGAATGCGAACGTGAGCATCTGCGCGCGCGGTCCCCAGATCGGGTACCCGGCGATCACCGCGAGCACCATGCCGCCACCGAGCACGAACGGCCCGGGTCGGTCCAGCCGTGCGCGCAGGAAGACGAAGAGCATGCCGACCCAGCTCACCACGCTGAGCAACGCAACGATCGCGGCCAGCCCGTTCCAGCGGTAGAGCGCGGCGAAGAGCACCTCGGTGAGCCACTCGTGCATCGTCCACGCGTGGGTGCTCACCGTATAGGTGAACGGGTCGGTGTGCAGCAGGCCGCCGTTGTCGAGGATGAGCTGACCGCTGCGCAGGTGCCACCAGAAGTCGGGGTCGCGGATCGGGCTCGTCAGCGGGAACGCGGTGGCCAGCAGCACAGCGCTGAGGAACAGGCCGCCCGGCGACGTGAGCCGGTCGATCATCGACTGGCGGGTCCCGTCGGCGAGGCGCTGCTGCGGCGTGGGGTTGGGCGCGGCCACGGAGCCCGTGCTGGTCACGTCGCCCGCCATTGTCACCCGGTCAGGCGAAATCGTGTGACGCTGTGACCGGATCAGGCCGCGTGGTCGGCACCGACTCCTCTGCGCGGGCGCGGCCCGGTGTCGAGCGCAACGTGCAGAGCGGTGTTGAGCGCGTCGGCGTCGAATGGCTTGGTCATGAAGCTGACACCACCGAGGTCGATCACCTTCTGCATGTCACTGTCGAACGAGCGCGCGGTGAGCAGGATGATGGGGATCGCCGCGGTGCGCTTGTCGCGTCGTACCGCACGGCAGAGGGAGAGCCCGGACAGTCGGGGCATCATCACGTCGGTGAGCAGCACGTCGGGGATCCACGCCGCCAGCACTCGGAGCGCCTCAACTCCGTCGCCGGCGGTACGCGTCTCGTAGCCGTCGACGGAGAGCCGGATTTCCAGGAGCCGCCGCAGTGAGGTGTCGTCCTCGACGATGAGGATGCGCGGCGCGGCCGCGGACGCGGAGATCTCCATGTGGTCTGCCGCTCCTTCTGTTCTGCCCTCCCGGCTCCTGACACTCCCGGTTCCTGACACTCCCGGTTATAGACCCTGGCAGCGGAACGGCCGCGGGCCTGCAACCGCCCTGTGACCCGGACCGCACCGCTCCGCCGCGCCCGGCAGTCGATCGTCACGCCGTCCCGTTTCGGGGGGTCGTTACAGTGCTGCAATCGGGCTGGCGGTAATGCCGCCGGTATCATGCCGGGCATGCGCAGTAGCCCGGCCATCGACGCCCTGTGACGACCACCGGAGGTACGTCGGCCGTCAACCCCTCGGCGCTCTCTGGGGTGCGCTTCGTGCTCACCCAGCGCATCGAGGATCTGGAGGCGGCATCGGCCAGGCTGGACGCCCGCCTCGCCGACACCGCTGAGGCGCGCGAGGAGCTCCGCCGCCGCACCGACGACAGCGAGGCGCGCTGGAAGAGGCTGCTCGACCACCTCGACGGGCTGGACCCGGACGAGCTCGACAGCGGCTTTCGCGGCCTGTCGCGCTTCCGTGCCGACCTCGCCGCTGTCGACGAGCGCTTTCGCGACGTCAGCGCACGCCTCATCGACCTGCGCAGCGAGCAGGAGGTGCTGCGCTCCGTGTACCGCAGCCTCGACGATCTCGCCGCGGCCGCCGCGCCGCAGGCCGACACCACGCGCGTGCGCAGCGCCTCGCGCCAGGTGTTCCAGATCATCGAGGAGGAGCGCATGCGCATCGCCCGTGACATGCACGACGGGCCCGCGCAGTCCATGGCCAACCTGGTGCTTCAGGCCGAGATCCTCGAGCGGCTGATCCAGCGCGACCCTCAGCTCGTGGTCAGGGAGCTCGCCGACTTCAAGGACGGCGTCCGCGAGGTCCTCGAGGACACGCGACGGCTGATCTTCGACCTTCGGCCCATGTCGCTCGACGACCTTGGGCTCGTCCCCACCCTGCGCAAGTTCGTCAAGGACTTCGGAGACAAGGTCGGCGTGAATGCCCAGCTCCGCGTCATGGGGGAGGACGTTCGTCTCCCCGGATCGTTCGAGCCCACCATTTACCGCATCGTCCAAGAGGCGCTGAGCAATGCGCGCAAACACGCCAACGCACGCAATGTCGAGGTGGTCATCAACTTTCAGCCCGACGGCGTGTCCGCGGTGATCCGCGACGACGGCGTGGGCATGGACGTGGCGGCCGTCGAGGCGCAGCTGGACGGCAGCAAGAATCTTGGGATGATCTCCATGCGCGAGCGCGCCCAGCTCGAGAAGGGCACGCTCGAGATCCGCTCGGAGACCGGCAGGGGCACCGAGGTGCGCGCCGCGTTCACCTTCTAGAGTGGCTTCGCGCCGGCATCCCTGACGCTGCGGGACAATACCGGCATGCGGTTCCGCGTTCTGGCCTGCGACTACGACGGCACCATCGCATCGCAGGGGATCCTGGCCCCGGAGACCGTGACGTCGCTTCGCCGGCTGCGTGAGAGCGGCCGACGTGCCGTGCTCGTGACCGGGCGCATCCTCGACGAGCTCCTCGACATCTGCGACGACGTTGACGTCTTCGACCTCGTGGTCGTCGAGAACGGCGCCCTCCTCTACAACCCCACCACCGGGCGCCAGCGCCTGCTCGGGCCGCCGCTGCCGCGCCGGTTCATCGCCGCCCTGCAAGCGCACGGCGTGACCCCGCTCTCGGTGGGACGTGCCATCTGCTCAACGTGGGAGCCCTTCGAGGCGGTGGTGGTGCGCACCATCCATGAGATGGGGCTCGACCTGCAGATCGTTTTCAACAAGCACTCGGTCATGGTCCTTCCCGCCAACGTCAACAAGGCGACCGGGCTCACCGGCGCCCTCGACGAGCTCGGCGAGACCGCCGAGGCGACGGTCGCGGTCGGGGACGCCGAGAACGACCTGGTCATGCTCGGCGTGGCCGGCTGCGGCGTCGCCGTGGGCAATGCCCTCGACAGCGTCAAGGAACGCGCCGACCTGGTCGTGGAGGGGCGCGCCGGGGAGGGTGTGCGCGAGCTGATCGATCGCATTCTTGTTGATGACCTGCGCTCGACGCTGGCCGGTGCCTCCCACCGCCGCGCGGGCTGACGGGCTAGCGGCTCCTCAGGGTCTGCGCCAGGCGCGCCGCCAGCGGTGATCCGATCACCTCGCCGAGGGGGCGGGGGAGGGCCAGGCGCCAGTTGGGCCGGCGCTCGCCGGCGGTCCCGGGCAGGTTGGGCCGCTCGACCACCTCTGCCGCATCATCGAGGGCGGCAGCCACGAGCATCGACGGCGAGCCCGCCAGGGCAGCGTAGACGGAGGCGATCACCTCGCCGAGTGGAGCCGTCACGTCGGCGGCGGCGCGTGCCAGCCGCTCGCGCATCTGCGCTGTGCCTGCCTCGTTGACAGGCCGGCCGATCGCCCGCTGTGCCTCGATGTCCGCACCGGTCCACAGCCCCGCGATGGTGGGCAGGTCGTGGGTGGTGACCGCGCTCAGGGCACGCTCGGGGAAGGTCGACGGGCCGCCCTCCTCGAACCAGAGCAGGCGATACGAGAGGATGTTGCGCTCAGCCATCTCATCGCGGACGAACGGCTCGACGGTGCCGAGGTCTTCGCCGACGACCACCGCGCCGGCGCGGACGCTCTCGAGGGCGAGAATGTCGAGCATGTCGCCGGCCGGGTACCGGATGTAGACCCCGTCGGCGGGATCGTGTCCACCGGGGATGGCGAAGAGGCGGAACAGTCCCATGACGTGATCGATGCGCAGGCCCATCGCGTGGGCGAAGCCGGTCCTGAGCACGTCAACGAGCGGCGCGTAAGCGCGACGGCGCAGCTGCCAGGGATTCCACGGCGGCTGAGCCCACTCCTGGCCGAGGCTGTTGAACGGGTCCGGGGGCGCCCCGACCGAGAAATCGGTCATGAAGAGCTCGCGCTCGGCCCAGACGTCCGCGCCGCCTGGATCCACCCCGATGGGCAGGTCAGTCATGAGCGGCAGCGCCCCGGCCGCCCGGGCCAGCTGTCCTTCGACCAGCCACTGCAGCCAGGCATGGAACCTGATCCTGCCGCGAGCGCGGCGGCGGACGGCGGCAACTGCGCTGCACGCCGGGTCGCGCAGCGCCTGAGGCCAACTCCTGAAGTCGCCGCCATGCTCCTCGGCGATGACCGAGAAGGTGGCGAAGCTCTCGAGCGCGTC
>CATPAP010000057.1 GCA_955651875.1 Candidatus Dormiibacterota bacterium | reverse complement strand
GTCGGGGGCGCTGGCGCGAGGGATTGGCAATGGCCCGTGCCCTTGTGGTGGCCGGGTCGCCATGGGTGGCGGTGGCGCTCGGCCGCGGCCGTCCCCCCGCCGCCGAGATCGAGCAGGCGCTCAACGGGCTGGTCGAGGCGGTTCACCGCCGTCGCGCCGTCTGCGTCGTCGCCGCTCCCGCTCCGGCAGCGGCTCCGCTCGCCTACGCATCATCGCTGACGCTGTCCTGCCTGCCGGCGGGGTGGCAGGAGGCGCACGGCGACGTCGCCGGGCTGCGGGTCGTGCTCGAGGTGAGCAAGAGCCGTCTGCATGCGCCCGGTGCGACCGACACGCTGCTGCTCCGCTATCCACGTCCCTACGCGGCCGCGGAGGTGGTGGGCTACCCGGTGGTGGTGACGCCATCTCGAGGCGCGGCGGAGGTGAGGGTGTGGAGTGTGGAAACGTCGGGTGAGGATCTGCCTCGCCCTGTGAGAACAAGTGCCTGAGCCGGCGCGCCGGCTGCTCTGCGCCCGCCATCCCCACCTCGGGCTCGTGGCTGCACTGCGCCGCCATCCCGAGCTGCGCGGGGAAGCGGTGATCGTCTGGGGTGCGCCGGAGCTGCGCCTTCCCGTGCTCGCCGCCTCGGCGGCAGCGGCCGCAACCGGGGTGGCGCCCGGCCAGCCGCTGCGCCAGGCGCAGCAGCTCTGCCCCCAGGCGGCATTCGTCAGCGTCGACGGCGACGACGTCGAGCGGCTGCGCGCCG
This sequence comes from Candidatus Dormiibacterota bacterium, assembly GCA_955651875.1. Classification (GTDB taxonomy): domain Bacteria; phylum Chloroflexota; class Dormibacteria; order Aeolococcales; family Aeolococcaceae; genus Aeolococcus. Next base: position 4,253 of record CATPAP010000057.1, on the reverse strand, counting down.
CCGTCGCCACCGCCCTCGGCAGTCTCAGCCCGGCGGTCGAGGTGGGCGAGGAGGAGTGCTGCTGCGACCTCAGCGGCAGCCACGCCGCCCATCCCGACGAGGGTCGCTGGGCTGCGGCAATCGCCCGCGCCCTCATGGAGACGCTCGACGGCGAGCTCCCCGCCATCGGGGTGGGCAGCACCCGCTTCGTCGCCCGGATGGCGGCGCTGGTCAGCGAGCCCCGTCACGTGCGCCGCGTCCCCGCCGGTGGAGAGGCCGCCTTCCTCGCGCCCCTGCCGCTGGCGATGCTCCCCGTCGACCCGGCGATCGGCGCGCGCCTCGCCGCTCTCGGGCTCGACTGCATCGGAGCCGTCGCCAACCTATCGCCGGTGGAGCTGCAGCGCCAGTTCGGGCCCGAGGGGCTGGTGCTGCACCGACACTGCCGCGGCACGGACGAGGGCGGCCTTGCCGTTGACGCGGGTCCTCGCCGGGCGGTGGAGAGGGTGGTCCTCGACGGCGCAGCCGCGGACCTCGAGGTGCTCCGATTCACCACCCACCGCTGCGCCATGGACCTCGGCGATTCGCTTCACCGCCGGGGTCTCATGGCTGTGGCCGTCGCCCTCGTGCTCGAGCTCGAGGAGGCGCCGCCGCTTCGCGTCGAGGCCCACCCGCCCCTGCCCGCCGGCAACGCGGCCGAGCTGTGGACGGCTGTGCTCGCTCTGCTCGGTGAGCTGCGGCCGCAGGCTCCCGTCAGCGCCATCCGTCTCGAGGCCGAACTGCGCGTGGCGGCCGCCCGGCAGGCGGACCTCTGGCGTGGCGGCGACGCCGAGCGTGAGCAGGTGCTGGCAGCTGCGACACGGCTGCAGCGCCGCTACGGTGAGACCGCGCTGCGCCGTCCCCGGCTCGCCCTCGATCCCGGTGACCTCCCCGAGCGCCGCTTCCGATGGGAGGCGCCCGTTCCCGCGGCGGCGATGGGTGATGCCGTTGTGGCCGCGGGAAGGACACACGTGTGACCGAGCTGCTCGAGGGTGCCGTCGAGGTGCGCGGCAACCCCGCCAGCCCCGCGGCCCTGCGTACTGCGGCCGGCTGGCGTCGCGTCGAGCGCGTCGTCACCCGCTGGGTGGTCGACACCGACTGGTGGCGGCGTCCCGTCCGACGCGAGTACCTCCGCTGCCTGCTCGCCGGGGGCGAGTGTTGCGAGATATACCGCGACCTCGACGGGGGCGGCTGGTCGTGGTCGCGCCGTTATGACTGAGCACCGGCCGTGCCTCCGCCCGGTAGGGGCGAGCGGAGGCCGGTCCGGCTGTGTGCGGTGGCTGCCAGGGATGACCACCACACATCTGCATACTTACACAGAAAAGTAGTACCTGTCAATGGCTCCCTTCGCCGAGCTCGCCGCCCGTTCTCATTTCTCCTTCCTCGAGGGCTCGGCCTCGCCGCGAACCCTGGTCGCCACCGCACGAAGCCTGGGCGGTGAAGCGCTGGGGCTGTGCGACCGCAACGGTCTGTACGGCGTCGTTGGCTTCATGGAAGCAGCCCGGGCGGTGGGGATCCGCGCGGTCATCGGCGTCGAGCTCGACCTCGATGGCGGCGACCGCCTGCGCCTGCTCGCGCGCCATCGCGGCGGCTACCGTCAGCTCGCCCGGACGATCAGCGCCGCCCAGCTCGCCGGGGTCAAGGGGCAGCCACGGCTGCGGCTCGCCGGCCTCGACGCGGCCGGCGGCGTCCAGGGCGCCCCGGCAGCGCCACACCGCCGCCGTCCCACTGTGCCGGCGCCGGAGCGACCCGCCGCGCTCCGCCCCACCGCGGGACCGTTCCCGCGGGGATGGCCGGGGCTGCCCTCGACCACCCTGCTCGCCGAGGGGGAACCTGCGACCGTCGATCCCGCTGACCTCGACGGCTGCATCGTCCTCGCCGGCGGCCCGGAGAGCGCCATCACCACCGCGCTGGTACGCGGCGACCTTCGGGCCGCCACTCGACGGGCCGAGCAGCTGCGTGAGTGCTTCGGCCGCGACCGCATCGCCCTTCTGCTCAGCCATCACCGCCATCCCGGCGACTCCTGGCTGGCCGCGCAGACCGCGCTGCTCGGCCGTCGCACCGGACTCCCGCTGGTGGCCAGCGGCCTGCCGGTTCATGCCAACCATGGCGACAAGCCGCTGCTCGATGTGCTCACCGCCATCCGTCATCGCACCACCCTCGACAGCGCAGCGGCCCACGGTCTGCTGCTGCCCAACGCCGAGCACCGGCTGCGCTCGGAGACAGAGCTGCGCGCGCTGCTCCCGGAGTATCCCGAGGCGTTCGAGCTGGCGGCGCACCTGGCCTCACAATGCGATGTCGAACTGGATTTCACCGAGTCACGCTTCCCCGGTTTCCCTGTGCCGCAGGGAGAAACGCCCTTCTCGGTCCTCTATCGTCTCTGCCAGGAGGCGGTGCAGCGCAGGTACCGGCCCATGACCCGCGCGGTGGCGGCGCGACTGCAGCGCGAGCTCGAGGTGATCGAGAAGACCAACCTCGCGGAGTTCTTCCTGATCACCTGGGACATCATGCGTTTTGCGCGCGAGCAGCACATCCCCGGACAGGGAAGGGGGAGCGCGGCGGACAGCATCGTCGCCTACCTGCTCGACATCACCCGCGTCGACCCTGTCGCCCATGATCTCCTCTTCGAGCGCTTCCTCCACGAGGATCACCAGGGCACGCCGGACATCGACATCGACTTCTCGACCGACCATCGCGAGCAGGTGCTGCAGTACGTCTACGACAAGTACGGTGCAGAGCGCACCGGGATGGTCGCCAACATCGTCACTTACCGGCCGCGCATGGCGATGCGACAGGTGGGCGCGGCCATGGGCTTTCCCGAGCCGCTCATCGACCGGCTGGCCAAGTCCGTCGACGGCTGGCACATGATGGACGTCGCTGCTGCCCTAAAGAGCGCTGGCATCGAGAACGTCGTTGGCGCAGGCGGATTCACTCCGCCGGAGCCGACACCGCTGAAAGGGGGGGTGTCCGAGGGGGGGACCTGTTCCCCCCTCGCCTTGTTCATCGACGTGTTGCAGCAGATCGAGGGGACGCCGCGGCACCTCGGCATCCACGTCGGTGGCATGCTGGTCACGGGCGAGCCGCTTGTCGATGTCGCCCCGGTGGAACGCGCCACCATGCCCGGGCGCGTGGTGGTGCAGTTCAACAAGGACGATGTCGAGGACCTCGGCCTCATCAAGATGGACCTGCTCGGACTGCGCACCCTCTCTGCGGTCGCCGAGTGCCTCGATCTCATCGAGCAGGAGACCGGCAGCCGCCCCGACCTCGACGCACTGCCGCTCGACGATCCCCAGGTCTACGCGTCGATCCAGAAGGTCGACACCATCGGACTCTTCCAGATCGAGTCGCGCGCACAGCAGCAGTCGTTGTGGCAGTCGCAGCCACGCGAGTTCAACGACCTCATCGTGCAGGTGGCGATCATCCGTCCCGGTCCTATCCAGGGCGACGCCGTCAATCCGTACCTGCGTCGCCGCCAGGGGCTCGAACCGGTCACCTACCTGCATCCTTCGTTGGAGCCGATCCTGGCAGAAACAATGGGCGTCGTCCTCTACCAGGAGCAGATCCTGCGCATCGTCATGGAGGTGGCGGCCTACACCGCGGGGCAGGCGGATCGTTTCCGGCGTGCCATGAACCGGCACCGGTCGCGTGTCGAGATGGAGGAGCTGCGCGAGGAGTTCGTCGGTCGCTGCAACCAGGCCAGTGGCATGCCCGTCGCCGTCGCGCAGGAGATCTTCAAGGGCGTTGCCGGCTTCGCCCAGTTCGGTTTCTGCAAGAGCCACGCCGCGGCCTTCGCGCGCACCGCGTACGAGACGGCGTGGCTGCGCCTCCACCATCCCGCCGAGTATGTGTGCGCGCTGCTCAACGCCCAGCCGATGGGCTTCTACCACCCCTCCGTGCTCGTCGAGGACGCCAAGCACCACGGGGTCCGCTTCCTGCCTGTCGACGTCGCCCGGAGCCGCGCGCGCTGCACCATCGAGGGTGGGGTGGTCCGGCTGGGCTTCAACTACATGAAGGCGCTCGGTCCCACCGCGCGCGCCGCCTGCGAGGAGGCGACTCTGGCCGGGGCCACCTCGCTGCGCGATTTCTGGCGGCACACCTTGCTGCCGCGCCGGGCGATGGAGAACCTTGTGCTCGCGGGCGCCTTCGACGCCGTGGAGAAGGGGCGCCATCGCCGCGAGCTGCTCTGGGAGCTCAAGCAGGTGGAGGAGGGATTGCCGCCGCGCACCGCCGCCCGCCGC
>CATPAP010000056.1 GCA_955651875.1 Candidatus Dormiibacterota bacterium | reverse complement strand
TCGGGAAGGAGCGCGTCGACGGCCTCCTGGCGCACCGCGTCCCAGCCCACCGCGCGCTCGACCATGGCGGCGGGCGCCTTGCCAGGCCGGAACCCGGGGAGGCGGACCCGCCCGGCGAGGCGGCGCAGCGCCGCGTTGACAGCAATGTCCAGATCGGACGCAGGCGCCTCGACGCGCAGCTGCACCCGCGAATCGGGCTGGCGCTCGACGGCGACCGAGATGTCGGAGGGAGTGGTGGCTGTGCTCACTGAGGTCCTTGATGCGGCGGTGCTGCGCGGACCGAGACTCGAACTCGGATGGGTTGCCCCACGGGATCCTAGGTCCCGCGCGTCTACCGGTTCCGCCATCCGCGCAGGCTGTCGACCGCCGGCGGCAAACCCAGTCTACAGGCCGGCCACCGCGGCGAGCCGGGGCCCGCGCCGTGACCGGGTGGCTGAGCTCACGGAGCACAAGACCCTTGATACCGAGCGCGGCGGGGCATAGGCTTGGGGTGATAGCGGGCCGCCAACCACCGGCCAGCCTTCCGCACCAGCCAACCCATGGAGGTACCTGGATGGAGCCGAGCCAGAGCGCAGCGACGGTCGAGAGTCCTAGTGAGATCGTCGCCCACATCGATCAGAAGGCAGTCCGTCTCTCGGCACTTCTGAGGGACATCGACAACCATCCCATTGCGCTCAACTCGGAGCTGCGCGACAGGCTCGACGAGGTCCTCGAGATGCTTGGCTGCCGTGTCGCCGCCACCCGCGCCCTGCTCCGCCAGGCAGCGACCCCAGAGCTAAGCAGAGCGGGGAGCTCAGCGTAGGACTCCGTCCGCAGCGGCCTGCTCACGGGCCGGATGCGATTGCCTCGCCGACATCAGGGTGACCGGCGTGCGGAGCGCGGCACGTCGCGCGGCTGCCGCGCTGCGCCATTCGCGCAGCACCACCACCCCATCGGCCGGGACGAGCAGGCCGGCTTCGGTCTGCTCGTGCGCAACGTTGCTCATCACCACCGTCGTCGCAGGGACGCGCAGCACGGCGTCGTCGTCGCCCCAGTTGCAGGCGACCGTGATCCCTGCACGCCGCATCACCAGCCGACGTGCTTCGTCGTGCTCCACCGCCAGCGCTGACCTGTCCCCGTCGCGCAGCGCCGGCGTGCGCGCGCGCAGCGCGATGAGCTCGCGGTGCCAGCGCAGCAGCGTCGCGTGTGGTTCGCGATCGCGCTCGTCCCAGCGCAGCTTGGAGCGCTCGAAGGTGGTCGGGTCCTGGGGGTCGGGGATGTCCTCCGGCGGCCAGCCGAACGACGCGAACTCCCGCCGCCGTCCTTCGGAGACGATGCGGCCGAGCTCGCGGTCCTCGTGGTCGGTGAAGTACTGGAAGGGTGTCGACGCGCCCCACTCCTCTCCGGCGAAGAGCATCGGCACGAACGGCCCGAGCAGGACGAGCGCGGCGGCGATCTGGAGGCGTCCGGTGCTCATCAGCGCAGCGCTGCGCTCTCCCTGGGCGCGGTTGCCCACCTGGTCGTGATCCTGGAGGTAGCCGAGGAAGCGCGTCGCATCGAGGTCGGCGGCAACACGACCGTGGCGACGCTGCCGGAAAGAGGAGTATCCACCAGGGTTGACGAACACGTTGCGCAGCGCCAGTGCGACATCCTCGACACGGCCGAAGTCCGTGTAGTAGCCCGCGCCCTCGCCGGTCAGCGTGGCGTGCAGCGCGTGATGGAAGTCGTCGCTCCACTGCGCGTCGCACGCGTACCCACCGCGCGCGATGTCGGTGACGATGCGCGGGTCGTTGAGATCGCTCTCGGCGATGACCATGACTGGCCGCCCCAGCTCGACCGACAGACCGTGCGCGGCCGTCGAGACCTCCTCGACGATGTGCACCGCCGAGGTGTCGACGATAGCGTGCACGGCGTCCAGGCGCAGGCCGTCGCAGTGGTAGTCGCGCAGCCACATCAGCGCGTTGTCGACCATGAAGCGGCGGACCTCGTCGCTGCCGCGGCCGTCGTAGTTGACCGCGTCCCCCCACGGGGTGCGGTGTCGATCGGTGAAGTACGGACCGAACTCGCCGAGGTGATTGCCGTCTGGGCCGATGTGGTTGTAGACGACGTCCATGATCACCGCGAGCCCGGCGTTGTGGCAGGCATCGACGAAGCGCTTCAGCGCGTCGGGGCCGCCGTAGCGGTCGTGGACCGCGTAGAGGCCGACGCCGTCGTAGCCCCAGCCGCGCGCCCCGGGGAAGGCGGCGACGGGCATCAGCTCGACCGCCCCGATCCCCACCTCGACGAGATGTCCAAGGTGGGAGATGGCCCCGTCCAGCGTCCCGGCCTCGCTGAACGTGCCGACGTGCATCTCGTACACCACGCAGTCGCGCAGCCGGCGCCCGCGCCAGCCCGAGTCAGTCCACGCGAACGCGCCGTGGTCGACGGCGCGGGACGGCCCGTGCACGCCTCGTGGCTGCCACGGCGAGCGTGGGTCGGGGCGCGGTGGACCGCCGTCGAGAACGAAGGCATAGTCGTCGCCGGCGCGCGGCCCGTCCTCGCGCAGCTCGAACCAACCCCGCTCGGCGTCGACCATGGGCAGCCGCGTGCCGCGCGTCTCGACCTCCACCCGCGCGGCGTTCGGCGCCCAGACCGCGCAGCGGGTCACGGCGGCAGCCGCCTCATAATCCGACAGTTCGATGGCGGGAGAGAATGGAAGTGATTCTGACGGGATGACCCCCGGCGAGAGCGCAGCGCGCCCGCAGCGCCGCGCCACGTATCGCCTTCAGCTCCGCGCCGAGTTCGACTTCGCCGCGGCCGCCGCGCAGGCCGCCTACCTCGCCAGGCTCGGCGTCAGCCACGTCTATTGCTCGCCGTACACGCAGGCGGCGCGGGGAAGCACGCACGGCTACGACGTCGTCGATCCCACCAGCATCAGCGAGGACCTCGGCGGAGAGGCTGGCCATCGCGCCATGTGCGACGCGCTCTCCGCCAACCATCTGGCCCAGCTGCTCGACATCGTGCCCAATCACATGTCCATCGCCGACCGGCGCAACCGCTGGTGGTGGGACGTGCTCGCCGATGGGCAGGGCTCTGCGTACGCGCCGTTCTTCGACATCGACTGGGAGGTCGACGAGCCCAAGCTGCGTCACCGCGTGCTGCTGCCGGTCCTCGGAGACCAGGTCGGCCGTGTCCTCGAAGATGGCCTCATCCGGCTGGTCCGCGAGGACGGCACGCTGCTCGTGGCGTACGGCGACAACCGCTATCCGCTCTCCATCGAGACGGTTGCGGAGCTGCTCACGGCAACCACGGACGTGGAGTTGGAGGACATCGTCGCCGCAGTGTCGTCGCTGCCCGTCGGCGTCGACGAGGCGAGCAGGCGGGAGCGTTACGAGGCGCGCCGGGCCACCGGCGAGCGCATCGCCGGCCTGCTCAGCGACGCCAACATCAGCGCGGCCGTCGACGCCCTGCTCGGCGAGCTGAACAATGACGTCGCCGCGCTGGATCGCATCCTCAACGAGCAGCATCACCGTCTGGCGCGCTGGCAGACCGCGGTGGAGGAGGTGAACTACCGGCGCTTCTTCGACATCAACACCCTGGTCGCGCTGCGCATGGAGGACGAGGCGGTGTTCGCCGAGAGCACGTCGCTCATCGCCGAGCTGGTGCGTCGCGGCGACGTCGATGGTCTGCGCGTCGACCACATCGACGGGCTGCGCCGCCCGTTGCAGTACGCGCAACGGCTTCGCGCCGCCACCGGCTCCCATACGTGGCTGCTCGCCGAGAAGATCCTGCAGCGAGGCGAGCAGCCACCTCGCTGGACCCTCGACGGCACCAGCGGCTACGACTTCCTTGCCGCCGTCAATGGCCTGTTCGTCGACCCGGACGGGCGTGCGGCCCTCGAGGCGCTGCACGCGGAGGTCACCGCGCAGCCGTCGGACTTCGCCGTCTTCGCGCTCGACAGCAAGCGCGCGATCCTGCGAAGCGCGCTGGTCAGCGACGTGGAGCGCATCACCGGGTTGCTGGCTGACGTGTGTGCGGTGTACCCGGCGCAGCGCGACCACACCCACAGCGAGCTGCGCGAGGCTGTCGTCGAGCTGGTCGCCGCTGTCCCCGTCTATCGCACCTACGTCGACCCACGCCTGCCGCCGCCGCCGGAGGTGGACGCCGCCACCATCCGTGCCACGGCCGCGGCCGCACGCCGCAATGCACCCGACGTGGACGCGCGCCTCCTCGACTTCATCGCCGACCTGTTCGTGCTCGGAGATGCCGAGGACGTCGCCACCGCTGACGAGGACATGCATCTCGCCCAGGGCGACCTCGTGTTGCGCCTGCAGCAGCTGTGCGCCGCAGCCATGGCCAAGGGTGTCGAGGACACCGCGTGTTACCGCCACCTCGTCCTCGTCGCGCTCAACGAGGTCGGTGACTCGCCTGCGCACTTCGGGTTGGATGTCGCCTCGTTCCACGCGTTCAATGCGCGCACTCAGTCTGACCGCCCCCTGACGATGCTGGCGACCTCGACACACGACACCAAGCGCAGCGAGGATGTGCGGTGCCGCCTCGATGTGATCAGCGAGATCCCCGATGAGTGGGCTACCTGCGTTCGTCGGTGGCGCGTCATGAACGCCGGGTACCGCCGCGAGGATCTCCCCGATGCGGCCACGGAATACCTCCTGTACCAGACGCTGGCAGGGGCGTGGCCGCTGAGCACCGATCGGGCGGTCGCTTATATGCAGAAGGCTGCGCACGAGGCCAAGCGCGAGACCAGCTGGCTGCAGCCCAACCAAGCCTACGACGCGGCTGTGCGCGACTTCGTCACCGCGGTTCTCGCCGACGCCCGCTTCGTCGCCGACCTCGACGGCTTCGTCGCCGCCCTGGTCGACGGTGGACAGATCAACTCCCTGGGCGCGACGCTCCTCAAGCTGACCTCGCCGGGGATCCCCGACATCTACCAGGGTGCGAGCTCTGGGACCTCAGCCTCGTCGACCCCGACAATCGCCGCCCCGTCGACTATGGCCGGCGCCGCGCGCTGCTCGATGAGTATTCCGGTCGCACCGCAGCGCAGGCGTGGGCTGCGGACCGCGACAGCGGCGCGGCCAAGCTCCTCCTCATCCGCGACGCGTTGGCGCTGCGGTCCCGAATCCGCCACGCGTACGACGAGCGCGGCGCCTACATCCCGATGCGCGCCGACGGCGAGTTCGCCGATGATGTGGTCGCCTTCATCCGGGGTATCCCCGCAGCGGTGATCGCGATCGCACAGCGCCGCCCCCTCCGGCGGAGCGGCCACTGGGGAGACACCATGCTGCAGCTGCCCGATGGTGAGTGGCGAAACGTCTGCGACGGCGCCGGCGTGGCCGGGCCCACCGCCCTGCATGATCTGCTCGCCGGCTTCCCGGTCGCCCTCCTGGAGAGGCGAGGATGACCGCGGGGAACATCACCGCCTGGCCCGGCCGTTCCTACCCACTCGGCGCCACCGTCCAGGCTGACGGCACCAACTTCGCGCTGTTCGCGTCAGAAGCGGAGGCGATCGAGCTCATCGTTCTCGACGAGGTCGGCGGCATGCTCGCCGCCTACGACCTCGTCGAGCGGACCGACCTCGTCTGGCACGGCTTCATCCCTCGAGTCGGCCCAGGAATGCGATACGGCTATCGCGTGCACGGCGCCTACAACGTCGACGTGGGACTGCGCCACAACCCCAACAAGCTGCTGCTCGACCCCTATGCGCGGGCCATCGCCGGCGGGGTGCAATGGGGCCCCGAGGCGTTCGGCTACGTCTTGGGATCCGGCGACGACGAACAGATCAGCGAGCTCGACTCCGCCGAGCAAATGCCGCACTGCGTGGTGGTCGACGACGGCTTCGACTGGAGCGGGGAGCGGCGCATCGACGTCGCGTGGAGCGACACCATCATCTACGAGACCCACGTGCGCGGCTTCACGATGCGCCACCCCGACGTTCCCCAGGAGTTGCGCGGAACCTACGCGGGCCTCGCGCATCCCGCCGCGACCGAGTACTTCACCAAGCTCGGCATCACCTCGATCGAACTCATGCCGGTGCACCATTTCGTCGACTCCAAGCAGCTCGTCGAGCGGGGTCTTGCCAACTACTGGGGCTACGACAGCATCGGCTACTTCGCGCCGGAGGCGAGGTACTCGAGCTCCGGCGACGGCGGCGGCCAGGTCACCGAGTTCAAGGCGATGGTCAAGGCGCTGCACGCGGCCGGCCTCGAGGTCATCCTCGACGTGGTCTACAACCACACGGCCGAGGGCAACGAGATGGGGCCGACGCTGTGCTTCCGCGGGGTCGACAATCGCTCGTACTACCGGCTCGTCGAGGACAAGCCGCGCTTCTACTACGACGTCACCGGCTGCGGCAACAGTCTAAACGCCGGCTCGCCGTCAACGCTGCAGCTGATCATGGACTCGCTCCGCTACTGGGTCAGCGAGATGCATGTCGACGGTTTCCGGTTCGACCTCGCGTCCGCGCTGGCGCGCCAGTTCTACGACGTCGACAAGCTGTCGGCGTTCTTCGACATCATTCACCAGGATCCCACGCTGGCCCACGTCAAGCTCATCGCCGAGCCGTGGGACGTCGGCGAGGGCGGCTACCAGGTGGGCAACTTCCCAGTTCGCTGGGCGGAGTGGAACGGCAAGTACCGTGATTGCATCCGCGACTACTGGCGCGGTCAGATCGCCGGGGTCGGTGAGCTCGCCTACCGCCTGACCGGGAGCAGCGACCTGTACCAGGGCGACGGCCGCGCGCCCTTCAGCAGCATCAACTTCGTCACCGCTCACGACGGCTTCACGCTGTGCGACCTGGTTTCCTATAACGACAAGCACAACCAGGACAACGGGGAGGACAACCGCGACGGCACCGATGACAACCGCTCGTGGAACTGCGGCGTCGAGGGCGAGACGGACGCCCCCCAAGTGCTCGCGCTGCGCGCACGGCAGCAGCGCAACCTCGTCGCCAGCCTGGTGTTCTCCCAGGGCTGCCCGATGCTCGTCGCCGGCGACGAGCTCGGCCGCACCCAGCGTGGCAACAACAACGCGTACTGCCAGGACAACGAGATCGCCTGGCTGAACTGGGACACAGTCGACGTGTCACTGAACGACTTCACGCGCAGGCTCCTCGCGCTGCGCGCCGAGCAGCCGGTGCTGCGCAGGCAGCGTTTCTTCGCGGGGCAGGTGGGGCGCGGGCAGCGGCGCAAGGACGTGGTCTGGCTCGACGATCAAGGTCTCGAGATGACCGAGGCGGAGTGGGATGACGAGTCGCGCCGCTCGCTGGCCATGCTGCTCAACGGCGAGGAGATCCCCGACCACACGCCGGATGGCCGCCAGATCCGCGGTGACACCCTGCTGATCATCCTTCACTCCCACCACAAGGACATGTCGTGGACTCTCCCGCGCGGCTGGGGCGATCGCTGGGAGGTGCTCGTCGACACGGCCGACCTGGCAGTCGACGATCCACCTCGCGTCGTGGAGGCGACCGACGCGCTGTGCGTGACCTCGCGCTCGCTGGTGGTGCTGCGCCGCGCCTAGACGGGCTCCTCCTGCTCCAGCGGCAGGATGAGCTCGAACACGCTCCCCGGTCCCTGCCCGTCGACGAGCCAGACGTCGCCGCTGTGGCGCCGCGCCACCTCGCGCGAGAAGTACAGGCCGAGCCCGATGCCCGGTATGTGCGAGTTCGCCGTGGTGAGCACGCGACCAAAGCGGGTGAAGAGCTTGTCCCGGTCCTCGGGCGCGATGCCCAGGCCGGGGTCGGTGACTCGGACGCGCGCTGTCCCATCGCTCCGTGACAGGCAGCACAGCACCTCGCCGCCGTTGGGTGAGTACTTGACCGCGTTGTCGATGATGTTCCGCACCGCGAGCGCCACGCGTTCGCTGTCGACGCGTGCGAGCACCGGCTCGCCCGGCAGCTCGACCAGGAGCCGATGCTTGCTGGAGGCGCGCGGCATCACGGCATCGGCGGCCTCACGCACCACGCTGCGGAGGTCGACGGTCTCGCCCTCAGCGCCCGACGGTGCGTCCTCGACTCTCGCTGCGACGAGCATGTCGTTGACCAGCCCGTTCATCTCGTCGGTGCGCCTCTCGAGGATGCGCATGATCCGGTCGAGCGGTTCGGGGATCTCCCCGAAATGTCCGGCGCGCACCAGCGACAGGTACCCGTGGAGGACCGTCAGCGGACTGCGCAGCTCATGGGATGCGAGGCGCAGGATATCGGTCTTGACGCGCTCGACGGACTCTCCGCCCGTCAGCCGGTCGGACAGCTCGGTGAGCGCCGCGCCGAGCATGTCGTCGAGCCGGGCGGCGCGGAGTGGCTGCGCCGCCACCTTGGCGATGACGTCGAGGACGTCGCTGTCCTCGGGGGTGAACGCCTCGGACCGGCGCCGGCTGACGCAGAGCATGGCGAGGTCGTCCCCCGCCACGGTCACCGGTACGACGAGGAGCTGCTTGAGGC
>CATPAP010000055.1 GCA_955651875.1 Candidatus Dormiibacterota bacterium | reverse complement strand
GGGGGCGGCGGGTCGAACGTGCTCAGCTGGACAGTCGCCCCGCGGGTGCCACTGTGCTCCAGATGGCGTTGACCCTCTCTTGCTCGACCCCCAGCAGCACCAGCCCTCCGATCACCGGGATGGCAAGAAGGAGAGCTGTGCTCACGGGACGCGCCTGGCGGTCGGTGGTGATGCCGACATGTTCCTCGACGCAGCGAAGCCGCTCAATGGTCATCACCACGGCAACCAGACTGAAAGGAAGAACGAGAGTGAGGTAAGGGACGGCGGCCAGACCAGCCAGGAGGTAGTACGCCTGCGCGTTGGTCACATGGGCGTCGAATGGCAGGTGGATCGAGAGCCGCGCCGTGACGACGAGCGCCGCGCCGGCCAGTGTGATCAGCAACCCCACCAGCCACGGCACGGTGGCGGCGACGGTGCTGCGAACCGGCCGCACCTGCAGCTTGGGGTCGAACTCCTCAAGCTCGCGGTTGATTCGCTGGTGCCAGACCAACGCGTAGACGCCCAGCGAGACCGCCGCCAGCAGGGGCACCAGCACCGCCGAACGAGGCCTCCCCACCGGACCGAACATGGCTTGCGGACGCCGCCCGAAGACCGCTGCTTCCTCGGCGGGTCGGAAGGACAACTCACCCTGGTTGCGATCCACCGGCTTTGTCGGCGTGGCCGACGGTGGCGCCGCGGCGTCGCCAAACGACCACCTCGGCGGGTCGTCCCCGCCTCCGAAACCCGAGCCCACTCGAGTTGGCGGATCAGCGATTCCTGGGCTCACCATTGGCGGACTGGATTCGTCCACACGGGCCACCCCGGCTGCGCCCACGAGGACGGGGACCGGCTCGCTCTCGCCCACCGTTGCGACCGGCGACGAGCTTGCGCCGATGAGGTCGACGTCGGCCCCGATCGCCTGCGCGTCGGCAAAACTTGGGGGAGCAGGCTGCTCCGCGCTGGCGCCGGCTGCAGCCCCTGTGACTGTCGTATCGGTGCTCGCGTCCAACGCGAGAGCATCCGGCTGTGGCCCGTGTGTGTTGTTTGCTGTGTCGTTGGCCATGGTGTGACGTCCCCTTCGAATGTGGTGATGGCTCCGGGTACTGGATTCGAACCAGTGACCTTGCGGTTAACAGCCGCCTGCTCTACCGCTGAGCTAACCCGGAATATCTGGAGTGGATCTCGATCGGGGTGAGTTGCCCACGTACGCCCGCAGTATACGGAGCGGACGTTCGTACGAACGCCCGGCTGACTAATCGAGAAAGTCGCGAAGCGGGTTCGCTCGGGACGGGTGACGGAGCTTGCGCAGCGCCTTTGCCTCGATCTGACGGATACGCTCACGAGTGACCCCAAAGCGCTTCCCCACCTCCTCGAGCGTGCGCTCGTGGCCGTCCGTAAGACCAAAGCGCAACTGCAGGACGCGACGCTCGCGGGGCAACAGCGTGTTGAGCAGGTCCTCCACCTGTGTGTGCAGAACCGCCATCGACGCAGCGTCCGATGGAGTCGTGGCTTCCTTGTCCTCGACGAAGTCGCCCAAGCTGGCATCGTCCTCCTCGCCAACCGGGGTCTGGAGTGACACCGGATCGCGAGCGATCTTCCGGATCTCCTTGACCCTGTCGGGCGTGAGCCCGAGCTCCTCGGCCACCTCATCGTCGGTGGGGTCGCGACCGAGCTCCTGTGCAAGACGCCGCGAGACACGAACGAGTTTGTTGATCGCCTCGACCATGTGCACCGGAACCCGGATCGTGCGGCCCTGGTCGGCGATGGCACGTGTGACTGCTTGGCGGATCCACCAGGTCGCGTAGGTCGAGAACTTGTACCCGCGGTGGTAGTCGAACTTCTCGACCGCCCGAATGAGGCCGAGGTTGCCCTCCTGGATGAGGTCAAGGAACGACACCCCGCGACCCCCGTACTTCTTGGCGATCGACACCACCAACCGCAGGTTCGCCTCGGTGAGAGCGGCCTTCGCGGCCATGTCCCCCCGCTCGATGAGCTTGGCGTAGTGGACCTCCTGCTCCGCCCGTAGCAGGGGGACGCGGCCGATCTCGCGGAGGTACATCCGCACCGGGTCATCGAACGACACGGCATCCGCGGCCTCTGCCTGCGCGATGGCGACGTCGTCGACGTCGTCGACTGTCTCGAAGTCGCGATCTCCGTCGCTGACGGCGATCCCCATGTCCGCGAACAGCGCGAAGATGCGTTCAAGATTCTCGGGCTCCACCTCGACGGCCGGGAAGGCGGCGAGGACGTCGTCCGGTGTCAGGGAGCCGAGCTCCTTGCCCCGCACGATCAGCGTCTCGGCGGCCGACGTCAGCCGGTCGAGCGCAGCTGAAACCGACACCTTCACACCTCCTTCCTGACGACGACACCCACTGTGGATTCAAGGTTCCTCACCGCCTTCGCAGGCAAACATCGGCACCTTGCGACGCCGTGCGACCACCGCTATGCGACGGCCGCGGGCGCCGCGCGTCAGCCGGTGCCGGCCGTCCGCCGCAGCCGGGGGGAGGCCGTCGCCAGCTGCCGCAGCCGGGCTGCCAGCTCGCCGACCTCCGCGTCGTCGCCGCGCTCTTTGGCCGCCGCCATACGGCGGCTGACGTCCGAGATCTCCGTGATCCGCTGGGCCTCGGCGACCAGGCGCACGCAGTCGGCGATGGCGGTGTCGAGATCGCCGATCCGGCTCTCCGGCAG
>CATPAP010000054.1 GCA_955651875.1 Candidatus Dormiibacterota bacterium | reverse complement strand
TGCCGCCGAGTTCGACGTGCTCGGTGCCCTCGCCCACGGCCGGGCCGCGAGGCTCGGAGTCGACCGCAGCGCCGAGGCGATCGCAGAGGCTCTGCGCGTCCTCGAGGCCACCGCGCCTGATCTGGCCGAGTCAGAGCGCGCGGTGGCTTCGCTGGAGGTCGAGAGGAGCGAGGTCGCTGTGGTGCTCGCCCGCGCCCAGGACGAGCGAGCGGCCGCGGCGCTCGAGGTGGCCTCCGCCGACGAGCGCGTTCTCGAGCTGGCCGACGCCGTGCGCGGCGACGAGGAGGACGAGGGGCCCGAACCGCAGGCCAGCGACGCTGACCGGGCCGAGCGGGAGATCGTTCGCCTCGAGCGCCGCATCGGCGCGTTCGGCCCGGTCAATGCGCTCGCACCCGACCAGCATGACCAGCTGGCCGTGCGGGTCGCGGTGTTGCGTTCCGGCCGCGACGACCTGGGCAGCGCGTGCGCCGACATCCGCGCCATGGCCGCGCGACTCACCGCGGCGATCGACAGCCGCTTCGACGCCGTGTTCGGCGCGGTGTCGGTGCACTTCCACGATCTCTTCGCCGAGCTCTTTCCGGGTGGGCGCGCCACGTTGCACCGCGAGGAGCCTGTGGCCTCGGATGTTGAGGACAGTACCGGCAGCAACACACCGGCGCGCGCCGGGGTGGAGATACTCGCGCAGCCACCAGGGAAGCGCCTGCAGCCGCTGAGCCTCTTCAGCGGTGGCGAGCGCGCGCTCACTGCGCTGGCTGTGATCCTCGCGCTCCAGCAGGTCAATCCTTCGCCGTTCTACGTCTTCGACGAGGTCGACGCTCCTCTCGACGACAGCAACGTGCTCCGTTTCACCAGGCTGCTCAAGCGACTGGCCGCAACCCAGCAGTTCATCGTCGTCACCCACAACCACATCACCATGGCCGCGGCCGACGCCCTGCACGGGGTCACCAGTGACGGGGATGGCATCAGCTCGGTGATCAGCGTTCGCTTCGACGCCGAGTCGGGCGAGACGATCCCCGAGGGTAATGTCGTCGGACTTCGCCAATCGACGATCCGCGCTGCGGTGTGAGCGCTCGCTGGTGAGCACCGAGGTGGTGTCCCGCGCCCACCGCGAGTCGTGGTGGCGACGCATGTCGCGGAAGATGGACAAGGCCTCGCTCGCCTTCAGCGACCAGGTACGCGACGCGGTCCTGCTGCGTCGTGACCTCGACGACGACTTCTACGCCGACCTCCTCGAGATCCTCGTCGGCGCAGACGCCGGCATGGGCGTCGCCGAACAGCTCGTCGCCTCCCTGCGCGAACGCGTGCGCGTCGAGCGCATCAGCACAGCCGAGGACGCGCTCGCGGCTCTCAAGACCGAGATGCTCGCGCTTCTCCAGGCGCGCGACCGCTCCCTGCGGCTGGACGCGCGACCGAGCGTCGTGGTGGTAGTGGGTGTCAATGGCAGTGGCAAGACGACCACGCTCGGCAAGTTCGCCCACCGCCTGCGCGGTGAGGGACTGACCCCGCTGGTGGCCGCGGCCGACACCTTTCGGGCCGCCGCCATCGACCAGATGCGCCTGTGGGCGGACCGCAGTGGCACGGACGTCGTTGCGCACCAGCCCGGGGCGGACCCAGGCGCCGTCGTCTACGACGCCATCCAGGCGGCGCTGGCGCGGCGCGTGGACGTGGTCCTCGTGGACACCGCGGGTCGCCTGCACACCAAGAGCAACCTGATGGCAGAGCTCGAGAAGGTGCACCGCGTCATCGAGCGGGCCATCCCGGAGGCACCGCACGAGACACTCCTCGTCATCGAGGCGCCGACCGGGATGAACGCGATCGCCCAGGCGCGCGCCTTCCACGACGCGTTGCAGCTCACCGGCATCGTGCTCACCAAGCTCGACGGCACCTCGCGCGGCGGCACCATCCTCGCCATCGAAGCCGAGCTCGACGTCCCGGTGAAGCTGGTGGGGCTGGGGGAGGGGATCGACGACCTCAACGTCTTCGACCCGGTGGCGTACCTCGACGCGCTGTTTGCAGGGGTGCTCGACCTGCCTGGGTAGCGACCGGCCTATGGAGGTCAGCCGGCTTGCTGATCTGCTAGTATGTCAAGGCTTTGCCCTTGACACGCTCTCGCACGCCCGCCACCCGGACGGCCGACCACGCCCGTCACCAGCGACTTCTCGACGTCTACGGCGGCGTGCTCACCGACCACCAGCGCGAAGCGTGCCGGCTCCATTTCGACGAGGACTGGTCGATCACCGAGCTCGCCGAGCACCTCGAGTGCAGCCGCAGCGGTGCGCATGACCTGGTGCGCCGGGCGATCGCCCAGCTCGACCACCTCGAGGAGCGGCTCGGCCTTGCTGCCGAGCTCGATCGCCGGGACACCATCGAAGCGCAGCTGCGCGCTCGCACCGATGCGGTCGAGCGCAGGAGCGCCTGATGTTCGACTCCCTCACCGACCGCCTCGGTGACGTCTTCAAGCGCTTCTCCGGCAAGGGAAAGCTCAGCAGGGACGACGTCGACGCGGGCCTGCGCGAGGTGCGCCTGGCCCTCCTGGAGGCCGACGTCAACTTCAAGGTGGCGCGTGCCTTTGTCGACCGCATCCGCGAGCGGGCGATGCAGACCGAGGTGCTCGAGTCCCTGACCCCGGGCCAGACCATCGTGTCGATCGTCAACGAGGAGCTGACCGCGCTGCTCGGCGGCGAGCAACGCAGGATCCGCTACCAGCCGCAGCCGCCGACGGTGATCATGCTGCTTGGCCTCCAGGGGAGCGGCAAGACGACCACCGCGGCCAAGCTGGCGCTCTCCATCCGCAAGGAGGGCCACCGCCCCCTTCTCGTGGCAGCGGACACCTACCGGCCTGCCGCCGCGCTGCAACTCGAGCGTCTCGGCAAGGACAACCAGCTGCCGGTGGCCCTGCCCGAGGGCAAGGCCAAGCCACCCGAGCTGTCCAAGCGCGGCGTCGAGGAGGCGAAGCGGCTCAACTGCGACGTGGTCATCATCGACACCGCCGGCCGTCTGCAGATCGACCAGGCGATGCTCGAGGAGCTCAAGGATATCCGTCGCCGGGTCGAGGTTCACGAAACCATCCTGGTCGTCGACGCCATGACGGGCCAGGAGGCGGTCAACGTCGCCAAGGCGTTCGAGGACGCGGTCGGCGTCGAGGGGGTGATCCTCACCAAACTCGACGGCGACGCCCGTGGCGGCGCTGCCCTGTCGATGCGCGAGTCTCTCGGCAAGCCAATCCTCTACTGCGGCACCGGGGAGAAGGTGTCGGAGTTCGAGGCTTTCGCGCCCGACCGCATGTCATCGCGCATCCTCGGCATGGGCGACATCCTCACCCTCATCGAGCGCGCCCAGGAGAACGTCGACCAGAAGACCGCCGAGGAGGTGCTCGAGCGCTCCTTCGCCGGCAAGCTGACCATGCAGGACTGGCTCGACCAAATGCGCCAGGTGCGCAAGATGGGGTCGCTCGAAGGTGTGGTCGGGATGATGCCCGGTGGGAAGAAGCTGCTCGCGCAGGCGCAGCAGCAGGGCGGTGCCATCCCCGGCGAGAAGGACCTGGCTCGCATGGAGGCCATCGTCCTCTCCATGACCGCGCAGGAACGGCGCCGTCCGGAGGTCATCAAGGGTTCCCGGCGCAAGCGCATCGCGGCCGGCAGCGGTACCTCGATCGCCGAGGTCAACAAGCTGCTCAAGGGATTCGACCAGATGCAGTCGGTCATGAAAGTGCTCGGCGGCGGTGGCAAGGGGGTCAAGGGGATGCGCGGCAAGGCACGCATGCTCAAGCAGCTGCGCAACATCGACGCAAGTCAGCTTCCGTTGTAGACGGCATCCGGTCGTAGAGAAAGGAGAGGTTTTGGTCAAGATTCGCCTGAAGAGGATGGGCGCGAAGAAGCGGCCGTTCTACCGCCTCGTCGTCGCCGACTCGCGCAGTCCGCGGGACGGGCGCTTCATCGAGCTGCTCGGCTTTTACGATCCGCTGCCCAACCCGGCCAAGGTGCAGATCGACGCCGAGAAGGTCCGCGAGTGGATCGGCAAGGGCGCCCGGCCGAGCGACGCGGCGCGCGCCCTTCTGGTCGAGCAGGGCATCCTCGCCAAGCTGCCGCGCGCGTACAAGCCGGCTCCCGAGCCGACGGTGTCCGCACCCGCTGCGTCCGGTGCGTCGGAGATGCCCGGCGCCTCCGATGAGGTCGAGGCCGCAGAGGATGCCCGCGCTCAGCCCGCACCCGTCCCGGAGGACCTGCCGGCGAGCGAGGCTGATGACGACGCGCGCGCAGCTGAGGTCGCCACACCGGCACCGGAGGAATCGGCGCCGTGAGCGACTACGCCGACCTGACCAGGTTCATCACCGAGCACATCGTCACCAACAAGGAGGCGGTCAACGTGCACTCCATCCCGCGTGGACGCACCACGATCGTCGAGGTGACCGTCGCCGACGAGGACATGGGCAAGGTCATCGGCAAGGGCGGCCGCAACATCGAGGCGATTCGGGCGGTGGTCCGGGCCGCCGGTCTGCGCAAGCATGAGCGTGTGCAGGTCGAGCTCGCCGATGGAGGGCGGCATGGCTGACGACGGGGCTGTGGCAACGACGGTGGCGGCGCCCGCGCTGCTCCGTGTCGCTCATGTGCGCCGCATTCATGGCGTGCGCGGCGAGGTGCGGGTGCAGGCCCTCGGTGGTGACCTGCGGCGCTTCTCCCCGGGAACTGCGCTGCTGGGCGAACGGGGCCGGCGCCCGCTGACGGTGGCGTCGTCGCGGCCGCTGGACGGGGATGAGATGCTGCTCGCGTTCGAGGAGCTGCGCAGCCGTGACGAGGCCGCAGCGCTCAGCGGCGACTACCTGTGCGTCCAACCGTCACAGGCACGCGCGCTGGGCGACGACGAGTGGTTCGTCTGGCAGCTCGTCGGCCTGCGCGTGGTCTCGGATGGCGGCGACGAGCTCGGCGTCGTGCGCGACGTCGAGGAACAGCCGTCGAGCGACGTCATCGTGGTGGCGCAGGGCACCACTGAGCGCAGGTATCCCATGGTGCGCCAGTGGATCCGCTCGGTCGACGTGGTCGCAGGTGTCGTCGTGGTCACGCCGTGGCCGGAGGACGACGGCTGATGCGCTTCGACGTGCTCACCATTTTCCCGTCGGTGTTCCCCGGTCCGCTCGGCATCGGCGTCGTCGGTCGGGCCGTTGAGGCCGGGAGCATCGAGCTGCACGTGCATGACCTGCGCGAGCACACCACGGACAGGCATCGCCAGGTCGACGACATGCAGTTCGGCGGCGGCGCCGGGATGGTGCTCAAGCCGGAGCCGATCAGCCGCGCGGTGCGCGCTCTGCGCGCCGACGTGCCCGGCCTGCGCACCATCCTGCTGTCACCGCAGGGACGCGTCTTCACCCAGGACGTGGCGCGCGAGCTCGCCGCCGAGGCTACCGTGCTGCTGGTCTGCGGCCGCTATCAGGGCGTCGACGAACGTGCCCGCGAGGACATCGGCGAGGAGCTGTCGGTGGGCGACTACGTGCTCAGCGGCGGCGAGGTCGGCGCGATGGCGATCATCGAGGCGACGGCACGCCTGGTGCCCGGCGTGGTGGGCTCGCCGGAGTCGCTCGACGAGGAGACTTTCAGCAGCACGGTGGCGGGTGGACTCGAGCCGCCGCTGTACACGCGTCCCGCCGATTTCGAGGGTCGTGAGGTACCCGCGGTGCTGCGCAGCGGTGATCATGCGGCGATCACCGCTTGGCGCCGTCAGCAGAGTGACGATGTGACCAGGCGCCGCCGACCGGATCTGGTACGGTTGCGCGCGAGTCCCGGAGGAAACAAGTGAATGTCATCGACCTGCTCCAACGCGAGCAGGAGAAGCCGGAAGTTCCCGTTCTGCGCTCCGGCGACACCGTGCGCGTGCACGTCAAAGTCGTCGAGGGGACGCGTGAGCGCATCCAGGTGTTCGAGGGTGTCGTCATCGCCGTCAACGGCACCACCGGACTGCGCACTAGCTTCACCGTCCGTCGCGTCTCACATGGTGTCGGAGTCGAGCGCACCTTCCTGGTGCACTCGCCCCGTCTCGACAGGATCGAGGTACTCCGTCACGGCGATGTGCGCCGGGCCAAGCTGTACTACCTGCGCGAGAAGGTCGGCAAGCGTGCCCGCATTCGTGAGCGGCGCGAGCCCATCGGTGGCTCATCGATGGTGAGCCGGCGCGATGCCGCCGAACCAGACGCCGACGGCGACGCCACCGACGAGCTCATCGACGAGATCCCTGTCGACGATGGTGTCGACGAGTCCGAGCCCGAGGGCGCGGAGGCCGCCGCGGTGGACAGCGAGGCGCCCGTTACGGTCGAGGCCGGCGCGGCGGACACGGAGACCGACAACGGCTGAGCGCGTCCGGCGTGCGCCGGAGAATCTCCCCCCGGCCAGGCCCCTGCGCGAGCGCGTCGGCCATGCCGGCGAACACGCCGCGCTGCACCATCTCAAGGAGCAGGGCTTCCGCATCCTGGCGCGCGACTGGCGCAGCCGCATCGGTCAGATAGACATCGTCGCCGAGGACGGCGAGACCCTCGTGATCGTCGAGGTGAAGGCACGCCGTGGGGTGGGAATCGGGTTGCCGGAGGAGGCGGTCGACCTGCGCAAGCGGCAGAAGTTGCGCATGCTGATGGAGACGTACCGGTCGGCGACCAAGCGTCAGAAGCAGCCGTGCCGCATCGACGTGCTCGGCCTGCTTCTTGACGACCACCTCGCGGTCACTCGCTGCGAGCACATCAGGGACGCCGTCTCCGACGACTGAGGTCGGTGGTGGCCTACACAATCCAGAAGTACTACACTGCTGTGGATGCTCGCCCGATCCACCGCCTGCAGCGTTCACGGCCTGGCCGGTGTGCCGGTCGTCGTCGAGGCTGACACCGCCAATGGGCTGCCCAACTTCACCATCGTCGGGCTGACCGACCGAGCCATCCAGGAGGCACGAGAGCGGGTGCGGGCATCGATCCGCAACGCCGGTTTCGAGTTCCCCACGCGGCGCCTCACCGTCAATCTCGCCCCGGCTGAGGTGCCCAAGGAGGGAACCGGCTTCGACCTCGCCATCGCCATGGCGATCCTCTGCCTCAACAACCAGGGGCTGCGCCTCGACGGCCACGCCTTCATCGGCGAACTTGCTCTCGACGGGTCGGTCCGGCCGGTCACCGGGGTGCTTCCCATGGCGCGATGCCTGCGAGCTGCCGGGGTACGCCGGCTCGCGGTCGCCGAGGAGAACGCGGCGGAGGCGGCGCTGGTGGACTCCCTCGATGTGGTCGGGGTCTCCTCGCTGCAGCGCTGCGTCGGACACCTCGACGGCAGCGCTCCCCTGGCCAGGGCCAAGCCGGGGGTGCCACCGCGCGACGGCGAGACGGCTGACATCGGCGACGTGCGCGGTCAGGAGCAGGCCAAGCGAGCGCTGGAGGTCGCTGCCGCAGGCGGCCACAACCTGCTCATGCTGGGAC
>CATPAP010000053.1 GCA_955651875.1 Candidatus Dormiibacterota bacterium | reverse complement strand
GCGGATCCTCGCTGAAGGTGAGCTCAGGGTCGAGCGGGGTGCGCAGCACGCGATGACGGAGGTCGTCGAGCCCGCGACCGGTGATGTCGATGACCCGTCCGTCGAATGTCTGGCAGAGAGCGTTGACGGTGAAGTCGCGGCGCCAGATGTCCTCCTCGAGCGTCCCCGGACGCACGTCGGGCTTGCGCGAGGCGGCGTCATAGTTCTCGGCGCGCGCGCGCACCACCTCGACGACGAAGCCCGCGCCGCGGACCTGCCCGGTGCCGAAGCGCTCGAACCGCTGCGGCTTCGCCCAGCCGAATCGCTGGGCGATGTCGGTGAGGATGCCGCCGCCGTCGTCACCGACGGCGAGGAGGTCGATGTCCTTGCCGGCGCGGCCGAGCAGGCGGTCGCGGACGAAGCCGCCGACGAGGTACGTCGGCACGCCCCGCTTGGCTGCAGACTCGGCGATCGCCTCGATGAGCCGCTCCTGCGTGAGCGGCAGCTCGTGCTCGCGCACTTCCATGCTCATGCGACGCCGAGCCCGAGCACGCGAGCCGCGGCGCGGTCGCGAGGGGCTCGCAGCAGCGCGATCGCGACCGCGGCGGCGATCAGCGCACACACCGCCGCGCCGATGAAGATGACGTGCAGCTCATCGATGATCGCGCCCGTCTCGAGGCTGTTGTACGCGGGACAGTTCAGCGGAGTTCGCGGGCAGAGCGAGGCGGGATTGGGGAGCATGGCTTGCACACTGTAGAAACGGCGCAGCCCGACCGCGGTCAGCACGGAGAGCCCGGCGAGCATCCCGATCATGCGCGCCGCCACGGTCAGCGACGCGGCCACGCCGTGGAGGCGCGCCGGCACCGCGCCGAGGATGGCCGCGGTGACCGGGACCACTGAGAGGCCGAAACCCAGGCCGCAGGCGGCCAGCGCGGGGTCGCTCGGGTGCAACCACGCGGCGCCGCCCACGGGGTCGTTGAGCGTGGTCGCCGTCCACCCCGACATCACCACGAACATCGCCGCGGTGAGCAGCAACCCGGCGCCCGCCACCACCCGGTAGCCGAGGACGCCGACCAGCAGCCCGCCGGCGATGGCCCCGATGGGGACGGCGACGAGGAGCCGGGCGAGCACCAGGGCGGCGGCGACCTGCGAGTCGGGGTCGACGGTGGCGCGGGCGAACACGGGGATGTCGACGAGCGCGGCCATCAGCGCAGCACCGACGGCGAGGTTGGCGACGAGCGAGCCCGCTGCCGCGCCAGCCCGCAGGGCACGCAGGTCGACGAGCGGCTCCTCGGTGCGCAGCTCGCGCACCACGAAGAGCGCGCTGAGCACGGCAGCCGCGGGAGGAGCACGGGCGCCCCGGCACCGAGCGCGCTGTGCTGCGGGTCGGCGCTCGCGAAGACCGCGACCAGGCAGCCGAGAACGAGCGCGATCAGCACCGCCCCGGGCCAGTCGGCGCGTTGCAGGCCGCGGGACAGCCCGCGCAGCGGCACCAGCGGACGGACCGTCGCCGGCGCGGTCAGCTCACGCACCACGAATGCCAGCGCGCTGACCAGCGCGACCAGCGCGATCGGCGACGTCACCGACACGTCCCCGGCAAGTGGCGCGAACGCCGTCCCCACGGCCACACTGTCGGTTAGCGCCGGTGGCGCGGCGATCGCCAGCACGCTGGCGGCTGCACAGACGGCTGCGAGTCCGCCGCCGAGGAGATCGGGGCTCGCGGTGCGGGCGCCGGCCTGGCGGGAGCGCGCAGTACGCGTGCGCACCCCAACGGCGATCACCGCGGCGAGCGGCAGGTTGACGTAGAAGATCGCCCGCCACGTGCTCGCGGCGGTCAGTGCGGCGCCGTAGAGCGGGCCGGCGACACTGCCGAGCTCCTGGACAGCTCCCACCACGCCGAGCGGCACGCCGCGGCGGCGCGGCGGCCAGAGGTCCGCGACCAGTGCCAGCGTCACCGGCACCAGCCCGCCCCCGCCCGCGCCCTGCATGGTGCGGCCCAGCACCACCGCCCCGAGCGTGTCGGCCGACGCGGTGATCAGCGAGCCGGCGGCGAAGAGGACGAGGCAGCCCGTCAGCACGGGGGCGCGGCCGTAGACGTCGGAGAGGCGGCCGAGCAGGGGCAGCACGGCGACGTAGCCGAGCAGGAAGCCGCTGATGATCGGCGTCGCCTCCTGCAGGTGCGAGAGATCGATCCCGACGGACGCCATGATCGCGGGGAGCGCGATGACCACGACGTAGGTGTCCGCGGCGCCGAGCAGCACCCCTGCGCTGGCGAAGGCGAGCCGGAGGCGGGCCCCTCGCGGGACCTGCCCGGCGGCCTCGGTCACCTCACCCGGCCGGTGGAGTGATGCTCACGTTCTCGCCAAATTTGTCGAGAACAACCGTGAACGTGCTCGGGTGCGTCTTGCTGAAGAACGGCCCGACCAGGGTGACCCGGCGCAGCTGGTGAGTGCTGACGTCGACGCCGATGGTTGCCTGGACGGGCTGGGAAGCGTCCGCGCTGGTCAGCAGCTTGGCGACGAGCGTTCCCGGGATCGCGCAGCCCACCTCGTCGAGCTGTTCGCCGTTGATCCTGTCCGCGTTCTGGAGGGTGGCCCCGGTGCAGGCGGCGAGTAGGCTGGACAGACCGTGGCTGGGATCGAGCAGCTGCGCAGGGTCGCCGAAGCCGTACGCGG
>CATPAP010000052.1 GCA_955651875.1 Candidatus Dormiibacterota bacterium | reverse complement strand
GGCGTCCACTACTACGCGGTGGACCACAGCCCGTCGTACCTGTGGGACTCTGCCACCTGGGAGGTCAGCGTAGCGCTGCTCCCGTACCTCGGCACAGTGTCGGCCGGGCCAGCGGCATGGGAGGCGGACGAGACGATCCGCCGGGCGATCGAGATCCGCGCCGGGGTGATCCAGAACCCCAAGATCCTGTCCTTCCAGGGCCGCTCAAAGGAGTTCCCGCACGACAGGCTCTGATCGATTGCACCGGCCGCTCGGACTACCGGATCTGGGGCATTGGAACGGGCCGCCAGGTGTGTTGCTGACGGCCCGCTTGGGTGCTTGTGCGCAGCGGCTACGCGGCGCGGTGTTGCCCAGCCGTCGCGGTCGACGCGGCCCTTGCCACGGTCTTCCGGACCGACGTCCGCCAGGCGACGAGCTCATAGAGGAAGGCGAGGAGCACCGCTCCGGCTGCGATGGCCAACCCGAGGGCTGCGTAGAAGGCGTACTGGCCGATCTGCGACCAGCCGTAGGAGTTGAGCAGGAGGCCGCGCAGGGTCTCTCCCTTGAACAGGGTTGCGACCTGCCCGGCAGCCTTCGTGTTGGTCGGATCAGCCTGGGCAACGGCGCTCATCTGTGAATACGTCTTGCCACCCGCGACTTCGTCGAGGTGCACTCGGAGGAAGTGATCGGCGTAGGTCTCGGCCTGGGCCCCGGTGGTCATCTGCTGGCCCGCGTACTGGTTCATCGCCGCCGCATCCGCGGCCGGTAGGGCCGTGATCGCCGGGCTGTTGGACGGCGGGAAGAAGATCTGCTGAGCAGCCAGATTGTCATGCACCTGACCAGTGGCGAATCCGCTCGCCCAGAAGGCAAAACCGGAAACGAAGCCGAGGATGCCGATCAATCCAACCTGCAGAACGAACACGCGCCAACGCAATCCCTCGGTCACGGTACGTGTCTCCTGTAATGGTTCGTTGCCAGATGGTTGTCTGGTTCGATCTCATCGTCCGCGGCATCGCGTTGCGCCGCCAGTGCCTTCTGGCACCGGGTAAGCAGGTCCTTTGGCCCACCGTCGCGCGGCCCTGGTCCGGCGACTAGAGGGGCGGTGAATCACCAGTGCGGGGGGGATAGACTCGTTGAGGTGCGCGCTCCTGGCTCAGTCCCACGGCGCAGGCACAACGCTCACCATTGCGGCCAGCGGACACTCGGGGCCTGCGTGGTCACCCACCGCCAGCCACGCTCCGTCCGCCCACGTGCCGCGCAGTGAGAGGACGCGTCCTCCCGCGCAGGGCACTCGACCATCGCCCACCGCGTGTGGACAAAGCCCCTCCCACACCGGTCCATGGCATCGCTGCCGTCCTCGGCCGCCGCTCAGCTCGATATCGGCACGAACGTCGCCCTCGATCATCACCGGCGTTCCTCCTCTGACTGACTGAGCGTGGGCCCACGCTGCGGCTCGCCTCCGGGTGGCTGCCGACGGTTATTGCGCCTCGATCATCGTGCGTGTGCGGTGCGGGCGCCAGGGCCGAAGGACCCACTGTGACCGGGAGGTTGTGGCGGGTAATTTGCCCTCCAAACCTATCCTATTCGGCCAGCGGGACCCGGAGTATCACCGTGGTGCCGGCGGGTGAGCTGTCGACGATGTAGTGGGCGCCGATCTCCCGGGCACGCGAGCGAGCGTTGTTCAATCCCAGGCCACCACTGGGGGCGGACGGATCGAAGCCACGGCCGTCGTCCTGCACGACCAGCTCGACGGTGTTGCCCGCGCCCAGGCGGAGCGAGAGGATGCAGCTCGATGCTCGCGAGTGACGCTCCACATTGGACATCGCCTCGCGGGCCACGAGCAACAGGTCGCGGCCCCGGTTGCCGAGTACCGTCAGAGCCGCAGGGTCGATGACCACGGTGACCTCGGTGCCGGACCGCGATCTCACCCCATCCGCCAGGCGATCGAGCTCGTGGCGCACCTCGGCTGCGCTGAGCTCGGTGCCTAGCCCGAAGATAAACGCGCGCAGCTCGGTGATGGTGTCGTCCAGGGCGCTGACGGCTTGCTGCAGTGGCTCAACCGCGGTCGGGTCGCTGACTCGCGACAGCAGCCCCTGGAGGCTCATTCCCACCGCGAACAGCGATTGGATCACACCATCGTGGAGGTCTCGTCCGAGGTGCTCGCGCTGCTCGAACAGGTGCAACCGTTCGACATCGTCGCGCGCCTGCAGGGCGGTGCTGTTGTCGCGGATGATCTTGGTGAAGCCGCGGAGCCGGCCATCGCTGTCGATGGACGCGGTGATGCTCACAGTCGCCTGGTAGCGGGAGCCATCCTTGCGCACCCGCCAGCCAAAATCCTCCGTCCTGCCAGTCACGGCAGCCTCTGCCAGCAACCGCTGCGGCTTGTGCGAGGCAAGGTCCTGCGGCGTACAGAAAACCGAGAACGGCTGCCCGATGATCTCGTCGCGCTCGTACCCCTTGAGACGCTGGGCGCCGATGTTCCAGCTACTCACGCGACCCTCGGTGTCCAACATGAAAATCGCCAGACCCGATGCGCTCTCCACGAGAAGACGAAAGCGCTCCTCCGCCTCCAATCGGGCCTTGTCGATGGCTCGCCGCTCAGTGGCGTCGCGGACGGTCGCGACAACGCACGTCTCGCCATCCAGGACAACGGGACTCAGGGCGATGTCGGCTGGAAAGAAGGAGCCATCCGACCGCTGACAGACGACATCGAGTTCCGTTCCCATGGGGCGGACCCGTGGATGGGCGCTGAACGTGCCGCGCTGGACGGTGTGGGAGGCACGTCGATCTGTCGGGACGAGGTGGTCGATGGAGCGGCCGAGGAGGTCGTCTTCCGCGTATCCGGTCATCTCCGCCAGACGGGCGTTGACGCTCACGATGGTGCCCGCCGCGTCGACCACCACGACGCCGTCCGGCAGAGCGTCGGCCAGTCGCCCGTCGCCCGCAAAGAAGCTGCGGCCGGTCACTGTTGCCATTGCGGACAGACCCTAGCAGGCTCCCCATTTGGGCCCGCGGTCGCGGGCGCTGGGGTCGCCAGCTCGTGTCCGACGGCGCGATGCGGAGGATCTAATGGGCGGGGATGCGCACCCCGGAGATCTCTTCGATGTCGAGCCGGATCCACTGCTCGCTTGCCGATACCGCCCAGGACTTGAGCGGCCCGCGTCGGAGGAGCGTGAGTTCGACCGGGTCCGTGATCTCTGCAGCCTTTCCCCGCACGATCACACTCCAGCCACTGTGGTCGAGTGGCTGGCTTGCATCCACTTCGAACACAAGGGGTGTGCCAGAGGAGACGGCTGCGAACACACTGCCGCGCGTGGTGCAGAAGACCAGGCTTCGTTCGTCGGCAACGTAGTTGACGGGACGGAGATGCACCGCCCCTTCAACGGCGAACGCCACCCTGCCAACGAAGGACTCGTACCGCAGAAGACGCAAGCACTCTGTCCGACTGATCTCAACGGTCCGCGGTCCCGGCACGTCTGTCCTCTCCTCTGGCTGGCATTGAAGGCGCCGGCGTCCTCGCCGGCGACCGTGGTCGATGGTCCCCAACCTAACGCGTAGCGCGCCGTGGGAGGTGATGCCCGATAGCCCTGTCGCCCGCTGTCACGGCCAGTCTTGCGTTGGCCGGTTGTCCCTGGGGCGGCGTCTCGCCATGTACGCGGCAGCCTCGGCGCGACGCGCCAGACCGAGCTTCATGAGGACGTTGGAGACGTAGTTCTTCACCGTCTTCTCGGCGAGGTGGATGTGCTCACCGATCTGCCGGTTGGTGAGGCCCTCGGCCATCAGAGCGAGAACTCGTCGCTCTTGGGGAGTGAGGTCGCCGCCCATCTCGCCGGGGGTCGGTCCCACGTCGCCGCGGAGGCGGGCAAGGACGCGCTCGGTGACTGCGGGATCGAGAAGCGACTGGCCAGCGGCCACCTTGTGGATGTCGCTGACGAAGTCGTTGCCCCTGATGTTCTTCAGGAGGTACCCGGAGGCGCCCGCCATGATCGCGGTGAACAGAGCCTCGTCGTCCGTGAAGGAGGTGAGCATCAACACCTTCGTCTTGTCGCGGGCGGCGCGAATGTCGCGGCACGCCTCGACGCCCGATCGGCCCGGCATGCGGACGTCCATGACCACGACGTCAGGCTCGAGCGCCGCCGCCAGAGTGACCGCCTCGTCGGCGGAAGACGCCTCGCCGACCACGTCGATGGTGAGGTTGGCCTCGAGAAGGCTGCGCACCCCCCGACGGACCAGCTCGTGGTCGTCGCAGAGAAGGACCCGGATTGGCGTCGTCATGGACGCAGTCTAGCCGTGGCCTGGCGCGCTGCCGAGGGCGCAACTGGGGCCAAAGCGTCTGACACTCCTGCGGGTTGCGGAGACGGTCGGGACATGCCAGCCGACCAACGGTGTGAGGTAGTGGACTATCGCATGATCACGAGCCCCAGCGCCGCCGACCCGCCATCCTCGGTGCCGGGGATGGTCGTCCGTGCCATTCGGTCGGACGACGGATCGGCCCTCCAGGCCTTTCACTACCGGCTGTCGCCGGACCCCATCCGGAGTCGGTTCTTCGGAGCCCACCCTGATCTCCCGGACGCGGAAGCGCGTCGATTCACATCGCCTCTGGCCGGCCACGAAGTTGCCCTCGTGGCGCTGTTCGGCAGTGAGATCGTCGGGGTGGCGAGGTACATCCGTATCGGCACAGGCGACGGTGCCGAGGTTGCCTTCGTCGTGGAGGACCGCTATCAGGGCCATG
This sequence comes from Candidatus Dormiibacterota bacterium, assembly GCA_955651875.1. Classification (GTDB taxonomy): domain Bacteria; phylum Chloroflexota; class Dormibacteria; order Aeolococcales; family Aeolococcaceae; genus Aeolococcus. The sequence continues at coordinate 272 of CATPAP010000052.1, read as the reverse complement.
GAATCGGCACCGAGCTGTTCACCTTGCTCGCCCGTATCGGCTGGAACGACGGCATCCGTCGCTTCATCGCAGACACCCTGGCGGAGAATCACACGATGCTCGACGTCTTCAGGCGGACGCCGCACGCGGTCACGGTGACGGAGGCACGGCGCGACGGCGGCGTCATGCATCTCACCATGTCGGTCACCCCGCCAGGCGCGGACCTCACGTGGTTCGGAGACGACAACTGAGGCGTCACCGCAGATCGATGAGTCCGAGGCGACGCGGTGAGG